>NZ_CAXIAK010000041.1:0-30089 GCF_964021665.1 uncultured Acidovorax sp. | reverse complement strand
CACAGACTACGAAGCCTTCCTGGCCAGTGGCGATGCGCAATTTGCCTGGGAGCTTCCCGCCGACGAGTGGGATGCCATTGCCCTGAACTACACCAGCGGCACCACCGGCAACCCCAAGGGTGTGGTCTACCACCACCGGGGCGCGGCCACCAACGCCATCAGCAACGTGCTGGAGTGGGATATGCCCAAGCACGCGGTCTACCTCTGGACCTTGCCCATGTTCCACTGCAACGGCTGGTGTTTTCCGTGGACGGTGGCGGCCCGTGCAGGTGTCAACGTGTGCTTGCGCCGGGTGGAAGCCCAGGCCATTTTCGATGCGATCCGCAACCACGGTGTCACGCATTACTGTGGCGCCCCCATCGTGCACGGCCTGCTGGTCAACGCCCCGGATGCGATGAAGGTGGGGGTGCCTGCGGGCGTGAAGGCCATGGTGGCAGGGGCGGCGCCACCGGCCTCGATGATCGAAGGCATGGAAAAGATGGGGTTCGATTTGACCCATGTGTATGGCCTGACCGAGGTATACGGCCCCGCCACGGTGTGCGCCAAACACGAGGCCTGGAACGACCTGGATATTGGCGAGCGTGCGCGCCTCAACGCCCGCCAGGGCGTGCGCTACCACCTGCAGCGCGACGTGCGCGTGCTGGACCCCGAAACCATGCAGCCCGTGCCATGGGACGGCGAGACCATGGGCGAGATCATGTTCAAGGGCAACATCGCCATGAAGGGCTACCTGAAGAACCCCAAGGCCACCGAAGACGCCTTTGCGGGCGGCTGGTTCCACAGCGGCGACCTGGCCGTGCAGTACCCCGACGGCTACATCAAGATCAAGGACCGCAGCAAGGACATCATCATCTCGGGCGGCGAGAACATCTCGTCCATCGAAGTGGAAGACGTGCTCTACCGCCACCCTGACGTACTGGCCGCCGCTGTGGTGGCCAAGCCCGACGCCAAGTGGGGCGAAACGCCCTGCGCCTTTGTGGAGCTGAAGGCCGGCGCCACCGCCACGCCTGAAGACATCGTGGCCCACTGCAAGAAGCACCTGGCCGGCTTCAAGGTGCCGCGCGCCGTGGTGTTTGGCGAGTTGCCCAAGACCAGCACCGGCAAGATCCAGAAGTTCGAGCTGCGCAAGCAGGCGGGCTCGGCCACGGCGATTGACGTGTGAGCATGGGGGGCTGTCTGGGCACAACCTGCCGCTGATGGCTGCATCAAGGCATGACAGCGCCTGTGTCTTACGGCACCCTGTTCGTTTCTCTGCTGGGCGGCCTCGGGTTGTTCCTGCTCGGGATGACCATGCTGACCGATGGCCTCAAGCTGGCGGCTGGCCGGGCGCTGGAGCGCATGCTGGAGGCCTGGACGCGGACCTGGCTGCATGGGCTGTTCACGGGTGTTTTGCTGACGGCGCTGGTGCAATCTTCCACGGCCATGACCGTGGCGGCCATTGGTTTCGTCAACGCCGGGCTGCTGAGTTTCACCTCGGCGCTGTGGGTGGTGTTCGGCTCCAACTTCGGCTCCACGGTCACTGGCTGGTGGCGTGGCTGGGCTTCAAGCTGAGGATTGACGCGTTTGCCCTGCCGTTCATCGGCATTGGCATGGCGCTCAAGCTCACGGGCGAGGGCTCGCGTCGCGGCGCACTGGGCATGGCGGTGGCCGGGTTTGGGCTGCTGTTTCTGGGCATCGACATGCTCAAGCAGGGCTTTGAGGGGCTGGGGCCGCAGGCTCTGCCCTCGCTCAGCGGCGATGCCGCAGGCGTGGCCCTGGCGGTGTTGGTCGGGGTGCTGCTCACCATCGTGTTGCAGGCCTCCTCGGCCACACTGGCTTTGGCGCTCACGGCCGTGGGTGGCGGCATGATGCCCGTTGAGGCGGGGGCTGGCATCGTGGTTGGCGCCAACGTGGGCACCACGCTGACCGCCATCCTGGCTGCGATTGGCGCCACCTCCAACGCCCGCCGCCTGGCGGCCGCGCATGTGCTGTTCAATGTGCTGACGGCCGTGGTGGCGCTGGCGGTGTTCTCGCCGCTGCTGGGCCTCATCCATGCGTTGGGCGTCTGGCTCACGGGCAGTGGCGATGCCGTGATGCAGCTGGTGCTGTTCCACAGCCTGTTCAACTTGCTGGGCGTGCTGCTGATGCTGCCGCTGTCGGCACCGCTGGTGCGCTTTCTGCTGGCACGTTTCCGCTCAGCAGACGAGGATGCGGCCCGCCCCCGTTACCTGGACCGCAACGTGGCGGCCGTGCCGGTGCTGGCGCTGCAGGCGCTGGGCCATGAGCTGGCGCGCATGGGCAGCCTCGCGTTTGCGCTGGCGCGCAATGCCACCCCCGCCCACGCGCAGGGCGATGTTCGCCTGGCCCTGCAACTGGGCACGGTGGAGCATTTGCAGCGCGCCATCGGCGCGTTTGTCAGTGAGGTCAGTCGCCAGCAGATGCACCGCGATGTGTCCGCGCAGTTGCCAGAGCTGTTGCGCATTGCCACGCACTTCGACACGCTGGCGCGCGTGATGCACCAGATCGGCCAGCAGCGCCCCGTGCCTGCGACGCACCCAGGCATTGAGAACCTTGTGCAGCCTGTGTTTGATGCAGCGCGGGCCTTTTTTGAAGCCGCCGACCCCGAATCGGCCAATGCTCCCGCGCAGGCTGGCGGCCCTTGGCTGGCCCAGGAGGCGCGTGACGCGTTCGAGGATGCGTACCAGATTGCCAAGGCGGGTTTGCCTGAGCTATCGACGCTCAGCCATGGCGCACCCACCCGGCCCGCAGCCGAGTCTGACAGCAGGCGTAGCGTCGAGTCTGCGGAGTAGTCCATTGGTGTCAAGGTGCTTGATTGCTATATTTTTAATAGCTGCTGGCGCTTTGTGGTGAAGCGCTAGAGGCCATTTTTGTTCAAAGCCTTGGTTCCGTGAGTCACGGCCGCCCCTCGCCCGGCAGCCTGGTGGTGCGAGCGGACCCTCAGGCGCGCACGGGGCCGGGCTTGCGGTCTTCCACCACGAACTGCGCCAACGTGTGGGCTGTGCTTTGTGGGTCCAGGGGGTTGTCCACCGCGCGCAGGGTGGTCGTCCATTGCTCTGGGGTGATGTCTGCCAGCCCATAGCCCCGCTCTTCGCTGCGGGCCAGCAGCACATGCGGGTTGTGGCGGGCAATGGCGTCCACCTTGTCTTGTGTGGTGCCTGCGCGTGAGCTGATGGATGTGCCGCAGAACTCGCTGGCCAGCACAGGCCGGTCGCCGTCAGCCCCCGGTGCGTGCACGTTGCACACATAGTTTTGGTGGATGTCCCCACCCAGCAGCACCGTGTTGCGCGGGCTGTGGCGCTGAACGGATTGCAGCAGGCGTTCGCGCGCTGCAGGGTAGCCATCCCACCCGTCGGTGGCCACCTGGCCGCTGGGGTAGCGGCGGGGCGAGAACAGGGTTTGCTGGGCCAGTACGCTCCAGCGGGTGTGGTCGTTCTTCGCGTCTGCGGCCAGGCCAGCGTCCAGCCATTGCTCTTGGGCAGGGCCCAGTAGGCTGCGGGTGGGGTCGGCCAGTTCGGCGCAGTCGGCAGGGCGCATGCCTCCCGCATTGGTGGCGCCGGGTTTGCGGCATGCCTGAAGGGCGCGGTATTGGCGGTCGTCCAGCAGGTGCAACTGGGCGAGCCGCCCCCAAGGCAGGCGGCGGTGCACCTGCAGCTGGTCGAACTGCGCGCCCGCCAGCGCCGTGGCACGCAAGGGCATGTTTTCGTAGAACGCCTGCCAGGCTGCAGCGCGTTGGGCCAAGAAGGCCGCGGCATCGGCCTGTGCATTCGTGCCCCCTGCATAGTCGTTTTGCACTTCGTGGTCGTCCCAGGTCACGGCCCAGGGGCAGGCGGCGTGGGCGGCCTGCAGTGCAGGGTCGCTCTTGTGCAGGGCGTAGCGGTCGCGGTAGTCGGCCAGCGTGGTGGCATAACGCAATGTGTGGGTGCGGGCCAGGCCCTCGGTGTTTTTGGGCGTGGCGTATTCGTAGACGTAGTCGCCCAGAAACAGCACCAGGTCGGGCAGGTCGTTGCAGACATGGCGCCAGGCGGCGTAGTGGCCATGCTCCCACCGCTGGCACGATGCAAACGCCACGCGCAGGCGCCCCGGCAGTGCATGCAGGGCGGGGGCGGTGCAGGTGCGGCCGGTGGCGCTGGTAGCCTGCCCCAGCATGAAGCGGTAGTGGTACCAGCGGCCCGGCTCCAGCCCGCGCACTTCCACATGCACGCTGTGGCCGCGCTCTGGCGCTGCGGTGGCCTGGCCCTTTTGCACGATGCGCGCAAATCCTTCATCGTGTGCCAGCTCCCAGTGCACGGTTTGGGCAGGCAGGGGCTCACCGGGTGAGGGCAGCAACCGCGTCCACAGCACCATGCCATCGGGCACAGGGTCGCCGCTGGCAACTCCCAGCGCAAAAGGGTTGGCAGCCAGGGGTGTGGGCTGCAACCATGCCCACCGGGGCAGGGCAGTGGCCGCAGCCGCCAGGGCGGCACGCTGGACCCACTGGCGGCGCTGCAGGGGCATGGGTAAACGGGCTTGTGAACGCAGGGAGCGCCGGGGCTGCGTCAGGCCGCCATCACGCGGTTTTTGCCCGAGCGCTTGGCCAGGTACATGCTCTTGTCAGCACGCTGGAGCGCATCCATGCTGGTTTCGCTGTCGTGCAACTGGGCCACACCGGCGCTGAAGGTGATGAGGATTTTTTCGCTGCCCTGCAGGAAGAAGCGCGTGGTCAGCTCACGTTGCAGCCGGGTCATGGCAGCCACGCCGCTTTCTACATTGGTGTCTGGCAGCAGCAGCACAAACTCTTCACCGCCATAGCGGGCCAGCAGGTCTTGCGGGCGCATCACCTCGCGGGTGACCTGGGCCAGGTGCACCAGGGCAGCGTCGCCCGCGGTGTGGCCCAGTCGGTCGTTGATGCTCTTGAAGTTGTCGATGTCGAGCAGCGCCAGGCACAGCGGGCTGCCCAGGCGGCGCGAGCGTGCAATCTCGCGCTCCATGGCTTCGTCAAGACCCTTGCGGTTGAGGGTGCCTGTCAACGGGTCGTGCCGTGCCTGGGTGCTTGCACGTTCGAGTTCCTGCTGCAGCCGCGCCACTTCGGCGTGCTTGGCGTCGGTGCGTTCGCGCAAGTCCTGCAGCTCGGTGTGGGTGAGTTTGGTGTCCAGTGCCATGGCGCGGGTGGCGGACATCACCTCGGCCAGCACCGGGGCAATTTCTTGAATGCTGGAGGCCTTGCCGATCAGGTCGGCGCAGCGATCCATGGTCTCGTGATAAGTGGTGCTGGAGGCCGTCATCTGCGCCAGGCGTTCGATGAACGTGGCCAGCATGTCCTTCATCTGCTCCTGGGCTTCGGCGGCGCGCGCCTTGGCTTCGGTCTGTTTGAAGATCACGTCCTTCAGGCGCAGTTGTACATCGTCCAGGCGCCGCAGCGTCAGCGGTGGGGTAGAGGCGGCCATGAGCGATTCGGCCTGTCCGCGCAGCCAGCGGTCGTCCACACTGAGTACTGCGATGTTTTCAAAAATCATGTGCAGCAACTGCAGCAGGCTGGCGCGGATGGCGGCCTGATCCTCCGTGGCGAATGAGAGCCGGTAGGTAAAGTTGCTGAGCATGAGCTGCACGGTGGACAGCGGTGGATCGGGCTCACGCAAGAAGGTGATGAGCTGCGTCGCCATGTCGTGCACCCGGGCATCGTCTTCGCCCAGCGCAGGCAGCGTGTTGTCAATCAGCCGCGCGAGTGCTTCGGCAAAGTCAGCGGGAAGAATGTGCACTGCCGCAGGTTCGCTCACCACAGGAGAGGCCGCCAATGGGCTGAGCCCCAGGTTGGCGTAACCCACCAGCACGCTTTGCAGTGCTGACCAGTCTTTGCTGGCGATGGCTCTTTCAAATTGGGTGAGAAGCCGTTTTTGCCCCGGGGTTTGCGCAGGCAGCACGCGCTGGATGCTGCTCAACTGCGTCTCTGGAAACGGCTGGAAACTGCGGCTGCCCGCAATTTCGTCGTAAATGGCGAGGTAGTTGTCCGGGGTGGGTGCCAACCTGCGGGTGGCCAGTTGCTTGAGCGTTTCACGCGCGATTTCGTAGGGGGGACGGTCTGCCATGTGCGGACACCAGTATCAAGGGCAACGGGGTGCCCGAGTGTGACACAGCCCAGCCGTAAGCGCCCCCCTTTGTGGCGGCTGGGCCCGTTCCTAGCGTCAGTTCACCATCACCAGCTTGCCCATCACCCCGCGTGAGCCCATGTGGGCGTAGGCCTGGGGCAGCTGCGCCATGGGCATGGTGCGGTCAATCACGGGCTTGATCTTGCCTTGCCCATACCACTGGGCCAGCTCGGCCATCATGGCTGCGTTGGCCTTGGGCTCGCGCTTGGCGAATTCGCCCCAGAACACGCCCACGATCGATGCGCCCTTGAGCAGCGCGAGGTTGAAGGGCAGCGCTGGAATCGGGCCCGATGCAAAGCCCACCACCAGATACCGCCCCCGCCAGGCGATGGAGCGGAAAGCCGGTTCGGCAAAGTCGCCCCCGACGGGGTCGTAGATCACATCAGGCCCCTTGCCATCCGTCAGGGTCTTGATGGCATCGCGCAGGTTTTCCTTGCTGTAGTTGATGGTGGCATCCGCGCCGATGGAGGTGCACAGCGCGCACTTTTCATCGCTGGAAGCCGCGGCAATCACGCGGGCGCCCAGGGCCTTGGCGATTTGGATGGCGGCCGTGCCCACCCCCCCGGCAGCGCCCAGCACCAGCACGGTTTCACCGGCCTTGAGTTGCGCGCGGTCTACCAGCGCGTGGTGCGATGTGGCGTAAATCATGATGAATGCGGCAGCGTCCACTGCCGAAAACCCGGGTGGCAGCGGCATGCACAGTGCGGCTGGGGCAATGGTGTGGGTGCCAAAGCCGCCGGTGCCAGACAGGCAGGCTACGTTTTGGCCCACCTGCAGGTGCTTCACCCCTTCACCCACTGCGACCACGGTGCCTGCGTATTCGGACCCGGGCACAAAGGGCAGGGGGGGCTTCATCTGGTACTTGTTCTGCACGATCAGCAGGTCCGGGAAATTCAGGCTGGCTGCCTTGATTTCGATGAGAACCTCGCCCGCCTTGGGGGTGGGGGTGGGCAGTTCGGTCCAGGTCAGCGCTTCAACGCCAGTGGGGTTGGTGCAAAGCCAAGCGTGCATGGGGTGCGTCTCCGTTGATCTTGTGTGAAGTCAAATGATAGGTGGGGGTGCTGTGCGTCGATGTCCCACGAGCGACGTGGGCGTGGTGTGGTCTGTCGTGGGCTGGCTGCATCGGTTGATCTGCGTCTGCTGCGCAGCGCTGGGCGGGAACGCAGATGCGATGCCCACCCTACAATTCGCCTCATTCAGCACCAGCAACCCATGAAAATTCTCCTCTCCAACGACGACGGCTTCCAGGCGCCCGGCATTGTGGCGTTGTACGAGGCGCTCAAAACACTGGCAGACGTTGAGGTCGTGGCTCCAGAGCACAACAACAGCGCGAAGTCGAACGCCTTGACCTTGCATTCGCCGCTGTACGTGCATCAGGCGGCCAACGGCTTTCGTTATGTGAATGGCACCCCGGCAGACTGCGTGCACATTGCGCTGACGGGGCTGTTGGGCTACCGGCCCGATTTGGTCGTGTCTGGCATCAACAACGGTGCCAACATGGGTGATGACACTATTTACTCCGGCACTGTGGGCGCTGCCATGGAGGGGTATCTGTTTGGTATCCCGGCGATTGCGTTCTCGCAGGTGGACAAGGGCTGGGGAGAGATTGAGTCTGCGGCTGCAAAGGCGCGTGAAATCGTTCAGCAGCTCATGGGTAACCGTTTGGTGAACCCTGCAGAGTCTTCAGACGCTGCGCCGTGGTTGCTCAACGTCAATATCCCCAATATGCCTCTGGAAGCGCTCAAGCCGCTGAAGCTGTGCCGCCTGGGCCGCCGCCATGCAGCGGAGCGGGTGATTGTTCAAGACAGCCCACGCGGCGAGAAGATGTACTGGATCGGGGGAGCGGGAGCCGCGAAGGATGACGCGGAGGGCACAGATTTCCACGCAACGGCGCAGGGGCATGTATCCATGACCCCCCTGAAAGTGGATCTGACCGATCACGACAACCTTGGTTACTGGGCGCAGACTGCCGCGCGCATGCAGGCCTCTGTCGAGGTCGAGGGCGTTCGCTGATGCAGCGGCGCCCTGGGTTTCCGGCCAAGCTGCCAGGGTCTGCGACGACCCCTGCGGGAGCGCCCTCTCAAAGATCTGCAACCTTGGGCGCCAGACCTATCGCCGCCATGGCCGTGGGCGTGGGGCTGGATTCGGCGGCCGTTCGGACACGAATGGTCCAAAAGCTGGCAGCTGGGGGGGTGACGTCACCCCAGGTGTTGCAGGCCATGGGCCAGGTAGAGCGCCACAGGTTTGTGGACAGCGCCCTGGGCAACCAAGCCTATGAAGACACCAGTTTGCCCATCGGTATGGGCCAAACCATCTCCAAACCCAGCATCGTTGCCCGCATGTGTGAACTGTTGCTCGGCGCCGAAGTCGCACGCACGGCAGGGCTGGGGAGGGTGCTGGAAATAGGCACGGGGTGCGGCTACCAGGCGGCTGTGTTGAGTTTGCTGGCCCGCGAGGTTTACACACTGGAGCGGGTTCGCAGCCTGCACGAGAAAGCGCGTGACAACCTGCGCCCTTTTCGGCTGGCCAATGTGCACCTGATGTTTGGCGACGGAATGCTCGGCTACCCCAGCGGGGCGCCTTACTCCGCCATCATCGCTGCAGCCGGGGGGGATTCTGTGCCTCAGGCTTGGTGCGACCAGTTGGCGGTGGGTGGACGACTTGTTGCGCCTATGGCTGTCGCCGGTGGCCAGCAAATGTTGCTTGTAATCGACAAAAGTGCGCACGGTTTGAAACAAAACGTGCTCGAACCCGTTCATTTTGTCCCCCTAAAATCGGGGATTGCCTAAAGGGAATTGCTTATGTTCGTATCGCGTGGTCTTGTGGTTGGGTTTACCGTAGCGCTGGCGGGAGTTCTGCTGGCAGGCTGCGGCACCCGGCTGAACAAGGCTCCTGTGGAAGATCGCGGAACATCTTCTAACCATGCGTCCAGCCCCAGCGTTCAGCCAGGTACTGTCGTCGCGACACCCATCAAGCCTCTGCCCGGTGCTGAAAATGCTGGAAAGCCCGGCTATTACACCGTCAAGCCCGGAGACACCCTGATTCGCATTGGCCTGGAAACAGGTCAGGGCTGGAAAGACATCGCCCGCTGGAACAATCTGGAGAACCCCAACCTGATCGAAGTTGGGCAGGTGCTTCGTGTCACATCCACCGTGCCCGCGCCGCCCAGTGCAGCGGCAGCCGCTGTTGCTGCGGATACCGGCGTCGTCACGCGCCCGGTGGCGTCGTCTTCGATTGCGCCTGCCTCTGCTGCCAGCGCAGCAAGTGCACCCAAGGCGCCGGTTTCTGCGCCCGCCTCCACCGCGTCAGCGGCTTCGGCACCAGCCGCTGCGCCCGCTGCTTCGCCAGCCGCTGCGGGCGACGAAGAAGTCGCTTTCATCTGGCCCGCTTCCGGCGCGCTGTTGGCCGGTTTTGATGAGGTGCGAAACAAAGGCTACGACATCGCCGGCAAAGCCGGTGACCCTGTCCTGGCCGCAGCGGACGGACGTGTGGTGTACGCAGGCGCGGGTTTGCGTGGTTATGGCAACCTGATCATCCTCAAGCACAACAACACGTTTTTGACGGCCTACGCCCACAACCAGGCATTGCTGGTCAAAGAAGACCAAACGGTGCGGCGTGGCCAAAAAATTGCCGAGATGGGTAATACCGACGCGGACCGTGTCAAGCTGCATTTCGAAATACGCCGCCAGGGCAAGCCGGTGGATCCGGCTCGTTACCTGGCTGCGCGCTGAGCGTGGGCAAGGTCAAGTCAGTCAAAGGGGCGCAAGCCCCTTTGAACGTTTTGGAGGGTGTGGCCGTCGAGTTGGGGTCTGGCGTGGAGGGTTCCCAACCGGTCAACTCCTCTGAGCTGATGCCCAGCCTGGATGAGTCGCTGGATGCCGAGCTGGTGGAAGGCACTCAGGGCGAGAGCGAGATTCGGTCTGTGCCGATTGGCGCGGCGCTGCATGGCGAGCGAGTCGATCGCGCTTTGGCTGAACTGGTTCCAGAGTTTTCGCGCAGCTACCTGCAGCAGTTGCTGGGGCAGGGGCTGGTGGCGCTCAATGGCAAGCCGATATCCAAGCCCGCGTTCAAGGTCAAGGCGGGTGACGTGGTGGCATTGGAAATGCGGCCCACGTTGCAGAGTCAAGCGTTCCGACCCGAGCAGATTCCCATTGATGTGGTGTATGAGGATGAACACTTGCTGGTGGTGAATAAGCCGGCGGGCCTTGTGGTGCATCCTGCGCCCGGCAACTGGAGTGGAACACTGCTCAATGCGCTGTTGGGGCGCGATGCCCGTGCAGCTCTGGTGCCTCGGGCTGGAATCGTGCACAGGTTGGACAAGGACACCAGTGGCCTGATGGTGGTGGCGCGAGATCGGTCTACCATGGACGCGCTGGTCAGCATGATTGCCGCCCGGGAGGTCAGTCGCAAATATCTGGCCTTGGCGCACAAGCCGTGGACTGGCCCCGCCGTGCGAACGGTGGCTGCGCCCATTGGCCGCGATCCGCGTAATCGACTGCGCATGGCGGTGGTTGATTTGGCGGTCCATGCAGGCAAGGCGGCGCGCACCGATATTCGCGTGCTGGAGTCGGCCGACTCAGGGTGTTGGGTCGAGTGCACCTTGCACACGGGGCGCACCCATCAGATTCGCGTCCATATGGCTTTCATAGGGCATGCCCTGGTGGCCGATGCGCTTTACGGTGGGTCGCTGGTGGGGGAAATGGGGCGGCAAGCGCTGCACGCGTACCGGCTGGCGTTCTCGCACCCCGTGAGTGGACAGCAACTGGTCTTACATGCGCCTTTGCCCTCCGACATGCGGGAGGTAATGGTAGATTGGGGTCTGAGCTACAATCCGCCCACTGGGTCGTGAGATCCATGTAGTGCCCGAAGACGGTACCCCGCCGGGCTGAGTGTCGTTGTACCGACCGCGCGCTTCCAGCGCTCCCAACCAATCTCTGCCATCCGTAAGTCGCCGTAATAGGCGTGCTTCTTTCCCGGAATCGCTGAACCATGAATACGGTGGATGCCAAGCGGGTCCTTGAGACAGCCTTGATTTGTGCGCCTCAGCCGGTGCCCCTGCGTGAGTTGAGGGTGCTCTTCAATGACGCGCTGGGTTCGGATACTCTGAAGATGCTGCTGCAGGACTTGCAGCGAGACTGGTCGCAGCGGGGCGTGGAATTGGTGCAGGTGGCTACCGGTTGGCGCTTTCAGAGCCGTCCTGAAATGCGTGAATACCTGGATCGGCTCCATCCTGAGAAGCCTCCCCGGTACTCTCGGGCGACTCTCGAAACTCTGGCCATCATTGCTTATCGACAGCCCGTCACGCGCGGCGACATCGAAGACATTCGGGGCGTGACCGTCAACAGCCTGATCATCAAGCAATTGGAGGATCGTGGTTGGGTGGAGGTGATTGGCCATCGGGAAACAGTCGGCCGCCCAGCACTGTTTGCGACCACTCGGCAGTTTTTGGATGATCTGGGTCTGGCCTCGCTGGACCAGTTGCCGGTGCTGGATGATCCTGCGTCCAATCCTCATTTGCTGGACACCTTGGCTTCTGCACGTGGGGGCGACGATGTTCCTGAACCCCTTGCGTCGGAAGGTGCTGCAGAGAATCCATCGGAGCAGGTTGCGCCGATGGGTAACGATTTATTTGATATGGCGGTGGAACAACCCCGCATTGACGATGTAAATGCCGACAACGGCGTTACAGGAAGCTCCCATGAATGATTCCCCCCAGGTGACTGCAGAAGGCTCCCAGCCAGATTCCACCTCGACCGTTGATGAAGCGGCTGTATCTGTGCCGAAAGCACGGACCCCGCGCAAGCGTTCAAATAGCAAGGCTGACTTGTCTGTGGCTGATCATGGAGGCGCAAGTGCCGGGGCGGTCGCAGAGCATGCGTCCGAAACCCAGGAGCCGACCGTTTCTGGTGCTTCCGAGGCATCTGTAACTCCAATCTCTCCCAAGCCTCGCCATCCTCGCTCTGGACATGGCAAGGCTCCGCAGGGCTATGAGTTCGCTGACGTTGTATCCGGGCGCTTTGACAGTGAAGAGGGGGCTGATACTGAGTCCTTGCCTGTCAAAAGGGTGTTGCAGCCACAGGTCGAAACTCCCAAGCTGCACAAGGTTCTGGCGCAAGCAGGTCTTGGTTCTCGCCTTGAAATGGAGCAACTCATCCTGGAGGGGCGTATCTCCGTCAACAACGAGCCAGCGCACATAGGGCAACGTATCCAGTTTGGCGACCAGGTCAAAGTCAATGGAAAGCCCATCCGGTATCGCATCGATCCGCCACCACCGCGTGTGATCGCCTATCACAAGCCGGTTGGCGAGGTGGTGACGCATGATGACCCTCAGAACCGACCCACTGTGTTCCGCAAATTGCCGCGTCTGCAGCACGGCAAATGGCAGTCTGTAGGCCGGCTCGATCTGAACACGGAAGGGCTGCTTTTGTTTACCAGCTCTGGCGAGTTGGCAAACAAGCTGATGCATCCGCGCTTTGGCCTGGAACGTGAGTACGCGGTCCGGGTGTTGGGTGCGTTGAGCAACGAAGAGAAGCAACGCCTTTTGGAGGGCGTTCGCCTGGACGATGGCATGGCTGCGTTTGGGTCCATTGAAGATGGCGGTGGAGAGGGCTCCAACTGCTGGTATCGCGTCACGATCTCTGAGGGGCGTAATCGTGAAGTGCGTCGGATGATGGAGGCTGTCGGTCATGCAGTGAGCCGTCTGATTCGCATTCGATACGGGGCCATGATGCTGCCGCGTGGGCTCAAACGTGGGGCTTGGCTTGAGCTTGACGATGCCGACATCCGTTCCCTGTTGAAGGCAGCGGGTGGTTCGCAGCATGCGGACGGAGCTGATCATCAAGGCGGCTCAGCTGCTGCTCGCAGGTCTGGCCCTCCGCCTTTGGGGCGCAGTGGTGGAGTTGCTGCGGGGCGGGGGCGTCGCGCCCCAGGCGGTCCCGCCGGTTCGCAGGGGGCGGCCCGTGGGCGCCGTGGTGAAAGTGCTGGGTCGGCAGGCGATCGATCCCGCGCTGGCGCGCAGCCCGATCCTATGAAAACATCTGTGGGATACATCGGCTCCGACAGTCTTTCTCGTTATCGACAAGCGCAGAAATCAACAGGCGGCGGTCGCCGAGGCCGCAGTCGCTAGTCTATTTGCGCAGCACGGTTAGAATCGAGGGTTTTGTCCGCTGGACAAAAGAACTTCAGTAACATCCATTCAGGAAAAATACCATGGCCATCGAACGTACTCTCTCCATCATCAAGCCCGACGCAGTTGCTAAGAACGTGATCGGTCAGATCTACGCCCGTTTTGAAGCCGCTGGCCTCAAGGTGGTAGCCGCTCGCATGGCTCACCTGTCCCGCTTGGAAGCCGAGCAGTTCTATGCTGTGCACAAGGAACGTCCTTTCTTCAAGGATCTGGTGGATTTCATGATCTCCGGTCCTGTGATGATCCAGGCGCTGGAAGGTGAAAACGCCATCCTGAAAAACCGTGAGCTGATGGGCGCAACGGATCCCAAGAAGGCAGAACCAGGCACGATCCGCGCTGATTTTGCTGACAGCATCGATGCAAACGCTGTGCACGGCTCCGACGCCCCTGAAACCGCACAAGCTGAAGTGGCATTCTTCTTCCCTGGCTTGAACATCTATTCCCGCTGAGATGGCGGTCCCCATGTCCGATCCCACTTCAGTGGGGTTTTCACACCATGGGGACAGCTGCGAGCGGTCTCGCGCAAGGCTGCCGCAATGACCACTAATCTTCTAGAGTTTGACCTGGACGCATTGATCGCTTTTTGCGAGCGGCTGGGCGAAAAACGTTTCCGCGCAACACAGCTATTTCGCTGGATTCATCAGCGAGGCGCCAAGGACTTTGGTGCCATGAGTGATTTGGCGAAGTCACTGAGGGAAAAGCTCCAGGGCTGCGCCCGTATTGAGGCGCTGCCAGTTATCAGCGAACACGTCTCTGCAGACGGCACCATCAAGTGGCTTTTTGATGTGGGTGACGGCAATGCGGTGGAGTCTGTGTTCATTCCAGAAGATGATCGTGGCACCTTGTGTGTTTCTTCGCAGGCGGGCTGTGCCGTCGGCTGCCGTTTTTGCTCGACGGGTCACCAGGGATTCAGTCGTAATCTGACTTCCGGTGAAATCATTGCCCAGCTGTGGTTTGCAGAGCACGCGCTGCGTACTCGGTTGCAGACGTCTGAGCGAGTGATCTCCAATGTGGTGATGATGGGCATGGGCGAGCCTTTGCAGAACTACGCAGCGTTGGTGCCTGCTCTTCGCATCATGCTGGATGATCATGGTTACGGCCTTTCCCGTCGCCGGGTTACGGTTTCTACGTCCGGTGTAGTGCCGATGATGGATCGCCTTGCACAAGATTGCCCTGTGGCACTGGCTGTATCGCTTCATGCACCGAGTGATGCGCTGCGTGACAACCTCGTTCCGCTCAACCGCAAATACCCCATTCACGAGTTGCTGGATGCGTGCAACCGGTATCTGGAGCACGCTCCTCGCGACTTCATTACTTTTGAGTACTGCATGCTGGACGGAGTCAATGACCAGCCCGAGCACGCGCAGCAACTCATTGACCTGGTGCAGCCAACACGTGGCCCAGGTGTTCGGTGCAAATTCAACCTGATTCCATTCAACCCGTTTCCTGCGTCCGGCCTTCTTCGCTCACCCCAGCATCGAGTGCTGGCATTTGCCAAATTGCTTAGCGATGCAGGTATCGTCACCACCGTGCGCAAGACACGCGGGGACGATATCGACGCTGCTTGCGGGCAATTGGCCGGCGACGTCAAAGACAGGACGCGTGCGGCAGAGCGTATGGCTAAGCAACGCACCATTGTGTTGAAGCCGATCACTTGAGTTGCGAATACAAATAGGGGGCTGTATGGCGAGACTGTTGGGGCGAGGTGATATCTTTTTCCGCAAGGCGCTGGTATTGCTGGGTGTAGCTGGTGCTGGGCTCTTCATCCAGGGCTGTGCCACGGGCGGTGGGATTCAAACCAGCAGTGCCGACGCCGGTATCGTGACGCCATCCGATGAAACTGATGTTCGGCGTAGGGCTCGAATCCGTCTTGAACTGGCAGCGAAGTATTTTGAAAATGGCCAGACCACGGTTGCGCTGGACGAAGTCAAACAGTCGCTCGCTACAGACCCGTCCTATGCAGACGCCTACAACATGCGTGGGCTGATTTACATGCGTCTTAACGACCTTGCCCAGGCAGAAGATAGCTTTCGCAGGGCTGTCTCAATGCGGTCAGGTGATGCCAACCTTCTGCACAACTACGGTTGGCTTTTATGCCAAATGAAGAGATACCCCGATGCTGAGCAGCAGTTTGATAAGGCCTTGGCCAACCCTGCTTACATGGCTCGTGGCAAGACGTTGATGGCGCGAGGGCTCTGCCAGTCAGCTGCTGGGAAGTATGACGAGGCGGAGCAGTCGCTGTTGAAGTCCTACCAGTTGGATGCCGGCAATCCAGTGGTCAGTTATCACTTGGCCTCGTTGTTGTTTCGCCGTAACGAGTTCACCCGGGCGCAGTTTTACATCCGCCGCCTCAACAACGGCGCGCTAGCGAACTCTGAGTCATTGTGGTTGGGGATAAAAGTGGAGAAAGCACTTGGCGATAACGTGGCGTTGCTTCAGTTGGCGGACCAGTTGCGCAAGCGGTTTCCCGATTCTGCGGAATTGAGCGCTTATCAGCGTGGAGCTTTCAATGAGTGATTCTGTGGTTGAGTCCAAGTTGAGTGCGGACGGCGTTGACGCCCTGCAAACCACGGCTGGAGATATTCTCAAAAATGCTCGCCAATCGGCGGGTATTCACATCGAGGCCCTGGCCGTCGCGTTGAAGGTGCCAGTGAGCAAGTTGGAGGCGCTAGAGTCCAACAATTTCGATCTGCTCTCAGACACTGTTTTTTTGCGAGCTTTGGCGTCCAGTGTGTGTCGTACCCTCAAATTGGATCCCGCCTCCGTTTTATCGTTGCTGCCACAGTCTCAAGCTCCCCGATTGATTCCTGAGCGAACGGATATCAATACTCCAGTCAAGACAGCGGGCAAGACATTCGTCACCACTAAAAGCTCACGGCATTCTTCTTGGTTGACAGCCAGTGTTCTATTGCTTCTGGCTGGCGCCGCCGCAGTTTTTTATTGGCCAGCTGGGTATCAGCCTTGGGATGCATGGCGCACGAAGCAGATCACAGCCGCTTCCCCTCCTGCTGCCCCTGAACCAGCTCCTCCTGATGCAGGTACTGTGCCTGTATCTGCATTGCCTACTTCGCCATCTGCAACCACAGTGAGTGAATCGGTGCCTGTGAGTATTCAGATGAGCGCCTCGCAACCAAGCTCCTCTGTTGGGCAGGCTGCAGCACCAGTCACACTCCAGCCCGCTGATCCAGTGGTTGCGCCCGAGTCTGTCAATGTGCCTTTGATGGTGCGTACACGAGGTGAGTCCTGGGTTCAAGTTCGTGATGCTGCTGGGCGTGTTGTGTTTGAAAAGAAAATGGTTCAAGGCGATTCGGCGCCAGTGTCTGGCGTTTTGCCGTTCAGTGTGGTGATCGGTCGCGCCGATGTGACCGATGTGTATGTGCGAGGAAAGCTCTTCGAGTTGAACTCGGTGTCTCGCGAGAATGTGGCTCGATTTGAGGTGAAACAGTGACCAGCCTAATCAGTGCTCAGGGCCCCATTCCGTTGTCTGCTCCATCTTTGCGTAAATCCCGGCAAGCGCGCGTCGTTTGGGGGGACCGTGTGGTGACGGTGGGTGGCGGTGCGATGGTGCGCGTTCAGTCCATGACCAACACGGATACGGTAGACGTGATTGGGACAGCCATTCAGGTGAAGGAGCTCGCACAGGCGGGGTCAGAGTTCGTTCGTATCACCGTGAATACGCCAGAGGCAGCAGCGGCGGTTCCCTATATTCGTGAACAGCTCGACCGCATGGGGGAAAATGTCCCGCTGGTAGGAGACTTTCACTACAACGGCCACAAGCTTCTCACAGATTTTCCGGCATGTGCCGAAGCACTGTCCAAGTACCGGATCAATCCAGGTAACGTGGGCAAAGGTGAAAAGCGGGATCGTCAGTTTGGTCAGATGATCGAGGCCGCCATGCGGTGGAATAAGCCGGTGCGCATTGGCGTGAACTGGGGGAGTCTTGATCAGGAGTTGCTTGCCCACTTGATGGATGTGAACAGCCGCAGAAGTCAGCCTTGGGATGCCCGGCAGGTCATGTACGAGGCTTTGATTTCTTCCGCGATTGACTCCGCGGTCAGAGCTGAGGAAATGGGTATGGATGGTAATCAGATCATCCTCTCCTGCAAAGTCAGCGGAGTTCAAGACCTGATCGGTGTGTACCGGGAGTTGGCTCGCAGGTGCGACTATGCCTTGCATCTTGGACTGACGGAAGCTGGCATGGGTACCAAGGGAACAGTGGCTTCGACCGCAGCCCTTTCCATTCTGCTGCAAGAGGGGATCGGAGACACGATTCGTGTTTCACTCACCCCTCAGCCAGGAGAGTCTCGTAACCAGGAAGTCGTGGTCGCGTCTGAAATACTGCAGGCGCTTGGATTGCGTGTCTTTGTGCCGAGTGTCACTGCATGTCCCGGTTGTGGACGCACAACCAGCACCACGTTCCAAGAACTTGCCAAGCAAATCGATGACTTTTTGCGTGCGCAAATGCCAGTGTGGCGAGTTCAGTATCCAGGGGTTGAAGGATTGCGCGTTGCCGTGATGGGCTGCATCGTGAATGGGCCCGGAGAAAGCAAGCATGCCGATATTGGTATCAGCTTGCCGGGTACCGGTGAAGCGCCAGCAGCCCCTGTTTTCATTGATGGAGAAAAGGCTCTTACTTTGCGTGGCGAGAACATCGCTGCGGAGTTCCGGGACATTGTTGAAAGGTATGTCGCGCGCCGGTTTGGAGGCAACTCGCCGACAGATGCCGCTGCGCGGTGAGCCTTAATCCACCCTCATTCAATCAACATAGAAAAGCATCGACGTGAGTACTGAAAAGGTTGCAGCGGCACCGAAGAGTGGAAAAGTGACGTCCGTTAAAGGGATGAACGATATTCTTCCGCCAGATTCCGCTCGTTGGGAGTGGCTGGAAGGTGTGGTTCGTTCTTTGATGGACCGTTATGCCTATCGAAATATTCGAACACCCATTGTCGAACCCACTGCACTCTTTGTGCGTGGTTTGGGCGAAGTCACCGATATCGTCGAAAAAGAAATGTACTCTTTTGAGGATCGACTCAACGGAGAGCATTTGAGTCTGCGGCCGGAGGCCACTGCTGGCGTGGTCAGGGCGGTTTCTGAGAACTCTCTGCTGTATGACGGTGGCAAACGTCTGTACTACATGGGGCCGATGTTTCGCCATGAAAGGCCGCAGCGCGGACGTTATCGCCAGTTCCACCAGATTGGCGCAGAGGCCTTGGGCTTTCCTGGGGCTGAGATTGACGCAGAGTTGATTCTGCTGGCCAATGCGCTCTGGCATGAACTCGGGTTGCAGAACGTGCGGCTGGAGTTGAATAGTCTGGGGCAGCCGCATGAACGTCAGGCGCATCGGGTGGCGTTGATTTCTTACCTAGAGCAGCACAGCGCGCTATTGGATGACGAAGCACGCCGTCGTTTGCATAGTAATCCCTTGCGCATTCTGGATACCAAGAATCCCGCTATGCAAGATGTAGTGAACGCTGCACCACGGCTGATCGATTTTCTCGGTGCCGAGTCGCTCACTCACTTTGAAACGGTAACTGCCATACTGGATGCCAATGAGATTGCTTGGACGTTGAACCCAAGGCTCGTTCGGGGCATGGACTATTACAACCTGACTGTCTTTGAGTTCGTTACCGATCAGCTTGGATCGCAGGGGACGATATGCGGGGGAGGTCGTTACGACTATCTGATGGAGCAAGTCGGAGCCAAGGCCGCACCCGCTGTGGGTTGGGCATTGGGTGTGGAGCGGGTGCTTGAGTTGCTCAAAGAGCAAGGCAAGGTTCTGGCTGCCCCTGCTTGTGATGTGTACGCCATCATTCCAAATGCGGCTTCATTGCCTGCAGCGATCAAGGCTATTGAGGCAATGCGTGCTGCGGGCACAAGCGTGCAGATGCACGCTTGTGCTGCGTCAGGTGCTGGCATGGGTAGCATGAAATCCCAGTTCAAGCGTGCTGACAGTAGTGGGGCGGCCTACGCCGTTGTGTTTGGCGAGGATGAAATGGCCCGTGGGGTTGTTTCGGTCAAATCTCTTCGTGACGGATCTGGGGCTCAGGTCGAGCAGGCCTTGAACGATGTCTCCTCTTGGGCTCCCAACCTACAATCGCGCGCAACCAACTGAACTGACGTAAAGCTTCATGGCAAACCACTTAGATCTAGAAGAACAAGAGCAGCTTGACCAACTCAAGCATTTTTGGAACACATGGGGTACCCCAATCACGGCAGTATTGCTGGTAGTCATGGGCGGCCTCGCTGCTTGGAACGGATACCAGTATTGGCAAAATCGCCAGGCTTCGCAGGCCGCTGCTCTTCTGGATGCAGTGGAGGTGGCCGTGCAGGCGCGAGATCAAGCGCGAGTTGAACTCGCTTTTGGGGATCTCAAGAGCAAGTACGCTGGTACGCCGCAGGCAGATATGGGGGCTTTTGCGTCAGCGAAGGCGATGCAGGATTCTGGGAATCTTGATGCCGCCAAGTCGGCGTTGGCTTGGGTGGCAGAACACTCCTCGGATGCTGGATACAAGGCCATTGCTAAGCTCCGTCTTTCCGCCATCTTGCTCGAGCAAAAAGACTACGCCTCTGCCTTGCAGCAATTGCAAGGCAATTTCCCGGCGGAGTTTGAGGGCGTCGTTGCCGATCGCAAGGGAGACCTGCTGGTTCTATTGGATCGCCGAGCCGACGCCATCGCAGAATACAAGATTGCATTTAAAACGCTAGATGAAACAATTGAGTACAGGCGCCTGGTTGAGATCAAGTTGAATGCACTCGGCGTTGATCCCTTGGGTGGCTCTTCTACTGCGTCTACCTCGCAGGAGCTTAAAAAATGAAAATTGCCGCTTCCGTAACCTCAGCTGGCCCTATCCGGGTGCGCGCTTGCGTTTTTCCTGTGTTGTTCGCTGCCTTGTTGAGCGGCTGTTCCTTGTGGGGCGGGAGCAAAGTGAAGCTGCCTGAATTGGGGGAAAACGTTCCTTTGCTGGGAGTTAGGCAAGCTTGGTCCGCGAAGGTGGGGGGGGGCGGTGCCAAACCGTTGGATGTGCGCGTTCAGGAGCATCTTGTCACTATTGCAGCTGCGGATGGCAGCGTGGCTGCGCTTGATGCACGTACAGGTGGCGATTTGTGGCGTACCAATGTCGGAGAGCCGTTATCTGCGGGGGTTGGTACCGACGGCAGATATGCCGCCGTGGTTTCGCATGCGAATGCCCTTGTCCTGCTGGATCAGGGGAAAGAGGTGTGGCGTCAGACGCTGCCCTCGCAGGTGTTTACGGCACCTTTGATTGCGGGTGGCCGAGTCTTCGTGCTGGCTGCCGATCGTTCTGTATCCGCTTTTGACTTGGCTACCGGCAAAAAGCTTTGGTCTCAGGCAAGAACCGGTGGAGATGCGCTGGTACTTAAGCAAAGTGGTGTGATCTTGGCTGTGGGCGACACGTTAGTCGTTGGCGCTGCTGGGCGTATGGTTGGACACAACCCTGACACAGGCTCTATCCGTTGGGAGGTGCCCCTTGCTAGTCCACGCGGCGTCAATGACGTGGAGCGCTTGGTCGAGTTGGTCGGTCGAGTCAGCCGTGTGGGCGACTCCGTTTGTGCGCGAGCTTTTCAGGCGGCGGTTGGATGTGTGAACATTACCAGGGATCGGGCCAGTGTCTCTTGGACTCAGTCAGCCAATGGCTCTGAAGGTGTGCACGGTGATGCCGAAACTGTTTATGGAACTGAGAGCAACGGCAACGTCCTTGCCTGGCGGCGTAGTGATGGTGCCCGTGTCTGGTCTTCGGATCGACTCAAGTTGCGCAAGTTGACTTCACCTTTGCTGCTGGGACGATCCGTCGTTGTCGGCGATGGCGAAGGTTGGGTTCACTTTTTGTCGCGTACCGATGGAGCACCTCTCAATCGAGTCAGCACAGACTCGTCGGGGATTGCTGCAGCTCCTGTAGTGGCTGCTGACACACTGGTTGTCATTACGCGTAATGGCGGCGTTTTCGGCTTCCGCCCCGAATGATAGGTTCTGTTTAATGAAGCCAGTTATCGCCCTCGTGGGGCGTCCCAATGTTGGAAAGTCCACGCTTTTCAATCGCTTGACCAAATCTCGCGACGCCATCGTTGCTGATTTTGCTGGATTGACGCGGGATCGTCATTACGGTAATGGAAGACAAGGGAGACACGAATACATTGTTGTGGATACGGGTGGATTTGAGCCCGACGCGTCCGCTGGTATTTACCGCGAAATGGCAAAGCAAACTCAGCAGGCAGTTGCAGAGTCTGACGTCGTCTTTTTTGTGGTGGATGCCCGTGCTGGAGTGTCGGCGCAAGACCATGACATTGCCAAATACCTGCGTCGTTTGAGCAAGCCATGCATTCTCATTGCCAACAAAGCTGAAGGCATGGTGGAAGGCGTTCAACTTGCTGAGTTTTATGAGCTAGGGCTTGGCGCCGTCGTACCTGTTTCGGCAGCGCATGGTCAAGGCATCAGGGGGCTGGTGGATGCGGCTTTTGCGTTGCTGGAGATCCCTGAACCAGATGAAGAAGATGGAGCACAAGAATCCTCGGATGTCATCAAGCTCGCGGTCGCAGGTCGACCAAATGTGGGCAAGTCCACACTCATTAATACTTGGCTCGGCGAGGAGCGTCTTGTCGCTTTCGATATGCCTGGCACGACGCGAGATGCCATTTCCGTACCTTTCGAAAGGAATGGCCAGAAGTTCGAGCTGATTGACACTGCTGGCTTACGTCGCAAAGGTCGCGTATTCGAAGCCATCGAAAAATTCTCAGTAGTCAAAACTTTGCAGGCGATTGAGTCGTCGGATGTGGTGTTGTTGCTTCTGGATGCGACCCAAGGTGTGACAGACCAAGACGCGCACATTGCTGGGTATGTACTGGAGAGTGGTCGGGCTGTCGTGATTGCTGTCAACAAATGGGATGCCGTGGACGATTACCAGCGTCAGCTGCTGGAGCGTTCCATTGAGTCACGTTTGTCATTTCTGAAATTTGCTTCACTGCATTTCATTTCAGCGAAAAAAAGGCAAGGTCTTGGTCCTCTGTGGGCGTCTATTGCCCAAGCGTACAAGGCAGCCAATTGCAAGATGCCGACTCCGGTACTCACACGATTGCTGTTGGAAGCCGTTCAGTTCCAAAGTCCGCAACGCGCTGGGATGTTTCGACCAAAGCTGCGTTATGCCCACCAGGGTGGAATGAATCCCCCAGTGATCGTCATCCATGGCAATTCGCTGGAGCACGTAACAGCCGCCTACAAACGGTTTCTTGAAGGCCGTTTCCGCAAGGAGTTCGACTTGGTGGGTACACCGCTTCGAATCGAGATGAAGACTTCTCACAATCCGTTCAAGGAGGGAGAAGGGGCGTGATGTTGGGACACATTGCCGGTTGTCCCCATGATTGTTCTGGATGTGTCTTGCCATTTGTTTCTAAGGGCTAAGCACGGTTCTCCCGTTGGCAGTCAGTTGGTGTGGTAAGGTGCGGTTTTACAACAACATTTTGAACACGGAGCATATCGTGAGCAATAAAGGCCAACTTCTCCAAGATCCGTTCCTGAACGCACTGCGTCGTGAGCACGTCCCAGTTTCCATCTATCTGGTTAACGGAATCAAACTGCAAGGACAGATTGAATCTTTTGATCAGTATGTGGTCTTGCTGCGCAATACAGTGACCCAGATGGTTTACAAACACGCTATATCGACCATTGTCCCTGGTCGTGCCGTCAGCTTCTCGACTGCCGACTCCGCTGAGTCTGACGCTGTTGCCTGAGTCTGACATCGCAACTATTTGGTTCCGTCGTACGCGTATGGCATGGTCTTCAACTGACATGCCGAGGTTGAATGCATGAAGCCCCAGTCAGCACCGTCCGTTATCTTGGTTGGTGTAGATCTGGGGCTTCCCCATTTCGACGCCGAGTTGGAAGAGCTTGGTTTGCTTGCCCAAACGGCGGGTCTCCAGCCTGTGGCTCGTATCACCTGCAAGCGCAAAGCCCCGGACGCGGCACTGTTTGTGGGAAGCGGAAAGGCCGATGAAATTCGCTCGCTCGCGCAAATGCATGGCGCTGTCGAGGTGCTTTTTGATCAAGCCTTGAGTCCTGCACAGCAGCGTAATCTCGAACGCTATTTGGAGTTGCCGGTCAACGACCGCACGCTGCTGATTCTGGAAATATTTGCTCAGCGTGCCAGAAGCCATGAAGGCAAACTGCAAGTGGAATTGGCCAAATTACAGTACCTGAGTACCCGGCTAGTGCGTAGATGGTCGCACCTTGAGCGTCAGCGTGGTGGTATCGGGACGCGAGGCGGGCCAGGCGAGACTCAGATCGAGCTAGATCGGCGGATGATTGGGGATGCAATCAAGCGCACCAAAGAGCGATTGCAGAAAGTGAAGCGCCAACGGAATACTCAGCGCAGGCAACGCGAGCGGCGCGAGGCGTTCACCATTTCCTTGGTTGGCTACACGAATGCAGGGAAGTCAACGCTGTTTAACGCTTTGGTCAAAGCTCGTGCGTATGCAGCAGATCAGTTGTTTGCGACACTAGATACGACCACTCGTCAGTTGTATCTGTCTGAGGCCCAGCGTTCTGTGTCGTTGTCTGACACAGTGGGGTTCATTCGTGACCTGCCTCACGGATTGGTTGATGCATTTCAGGCGACCTTGCAAGAGGCTGTAGATGCAGATCTTCTGCTGCATGTCGTCGATGGATCTAATCCAGCCTATCCAGAACAAATCGAGCAGGTGCAGCGCGTGCTTGCTGAAATCGGCGCAGATCATATTCCGCAACTACTCGTTTTTAACAAAATGGATGCGTTGGATGAGTCATTGCGTCCGACCGCTGAGAGTGATTCCTACGAGTTGGCCGGGCGTGAGCATCGTCGTGTGTTCGTCAGTGCTTTGACGGGATCTGGTTTGGGCGTATTGCGCTCTGTGTTGGGTGAAATTGTGGCCAAAGAAAGCGATCAGATGTCCCCAGCGTCTACCGTTGAATTGACTTAATGGTCAGGCCGGTTCGGCACAATACCGTATGAAACGATATCTACAGAGATCAAGAGATTTTGCGCATGAATTTTCAAAATCGTAGCTCACGCTTTGCATCGTTGCGTACTTTCGCACAAGGAATGTTCAATCTGAACGATCCGCGATGGGGGCGTGGCGAGGATAAAGGCGACGATGCCCATCGACCTGAGGATAAGGGTAGTGCAGGCCCAGAGCGCAGGCCTGGTCCTAGTGGCTCTGGTCAGTCTTCCGATTTGGATGAACTCTGGCGTGATTTGAACCGCCGGTTGTCTGGATTCTTTGGAGGCGGCTCGGGGGGGGGGCGTAAAGGGGGGGGGCAGCCGGACATGCGCAGTGCAGGCGTTGGCTTGGCGCTACTGGGAGGTGTTGCATTTGCCGTCTGGATGGGTTCTGGCTTCTTCATCGTGAAGGAAGGGCAGCAAGCTGTGATTACGCAGTTTGGTAAATACAAGACGACAGTGGGCGCGGGTTTCAATTGGCGCTTGCCCTATCCTATTGAGCGTCACGAATTGGTTTTTGTGACGCAGATTCGGTCCGCGGACGTGGGGAGAGATGCTATTGTGAAGAGCACCGGGCTGCGAGAGTCTGCGATGCTGACCGAAGACGAGAACATTGTTGAAATCAAATTTGCGGTGCAATACCGTTTGAATGATGCCCGCGCTTGGTTGTTTGAGAGCAAAAACCCGTCCGATGCTGTTGTACAGGCGGCAGAGACTGCGGTTCGTGAGGTCGTCGGGAAAATGCGAATGGATACGGCTTTGGCGGAGGAGCGCGATCAAATAGCCCCTCGTGTTCGCCAACTGATGCAGACAATCCTGGACCGTTATGGCGTCGGAGTGGAAGTGGTGGGTATTAATTTGCAGCAAGGGGGAGTTCGTCCGCCAGAGCAAGTGCAGGCATCGTTTGATGACGTGCTCAAGGCCGGGCAGGAGCGTGAAAGGGCAAAGAATGAAGCCCAAGCCTATGCGAATGATGTAGTTCCCAGGGCTGTTGGTGCGGCATCGCGCTTGGCTGAGGAGTCTGCCGCCTACAAAGCCAAGATTGTCGCTCAGGCACAAGGTGACGCTCAGCGTTTTGCCTCTGTCTTGGCGGAGTACCAGAAGGCGCCTCAGGTGACCCGTGATCGAATGTATATCGATGCTATGCAGCAGATATATGGAAATGTCACCAAGGTGATCATCGAGTCGCGTCAAGGCTCTAATTTGCTTTATATGCCTTTGGATAAGTTGATGCAGAGCACTGGCAACGCAGCTGGTTCCAGTTCGCTGGAGATACCTCCGAGTTCAGCCGTGACTCCATCAACTGTCCCCAGTACCGCAGTCCCGCTCGAAACTAGGGCTCGAGACAGTGGTCGCACTCGCGAGCGTGAAGTTCGTTAGGAGAAACTTGTGAACCGTGTCGGATTTTTGGCCACTACATGTTTGGTAGCGCTGGCGCTCATGAGCTCCATGTTCTTCGTAGTGGATCAGCGTCAGTTTGGTGTGGTGTACGCGCTTGGGCAAATCAAGGAGGTGATCACCGAGCCTGGTTTGAACTTCAAGCTGCCGCCCCCTTTTCAAAATGTTTCATACATTGATAAACGGCTTCTCACTTTGGATAGCAAGGACACTGAGCCTATGCTTACAGCCGAGAAGCAGCGCGTTGTTATTGATTGGTATGTGCGGTGGCGAATTTCTGAGCCTGCGCAGTACATTCGAAACGTGGGTTTGGACGAGGAGGCAGGCGCAGCGCAGCTCAATAGGGTTGTCCGCAATGCTTTTCAAGAAGAAATCAACAAACGTACCGTCAAGGAATTGCTTTCCCTCAAGCGTGAAGCCGTGATGGAAGACGTAAAACGCGAAGTTCTGGGGGTGGTTCGTGGTGCCAAGCCTTGGGGTGTTGATGTCGTTGATGTGCGCATCACCCGTGTGGACTATGTTGAGGCAATCACAGAATCTGTTTACCGTCGTATGGAGGCGGAGCGCAAGCGAGTTGCGAATGAACTTCGATCAACAGGGGCTGCTGAAGGTGAAAAGATCCGTGCGGATGCAGATCGTCAGCGAGAAGTGGCCATTGCCAACGCTACCCGTGATGCACAGAGAGTGAAGGGTGAGGGCGACGCAGAGGCAGCGCGTATCTACGCGGAGGCTTTTGGGCGAGATCCTCAATTTGCGCACTTTTATCGCAGTCTAGAAGCTTACAAAGCGACGCTCAGCAAGAAGTCGGACGTCATGGTTGTGGATCCATCAGGTTCTGAGTTCTTTAAAGTTCTACGAGACGGTCAGGCTTCCAATCTATCTTCATCGCGTCGTTGAAGCTAGCTTGGAGCGAGTTCGGCAGCAATTGCTTGCTGCCGGGCCCGTACTCCAGGGAGGCGAACAGAGGAAAGCTCGATGGCTCGGCGCCATCAGCCGGTAGAATCACGGTTTTAACAGCCTCCACCGATTTAAATGTCTGCTTGGATCCTGCCGGATCATATTGCCGATGTTCTGCCCTCAGAGGCTCGACACATCGAAGAGTTGCGTCGAGGCTTTCTCGATACAGCGCGCAGCTATGGCTATGAGTTGGTTATTCCCCCCCTGTTGGAGCATCTGGATTCATTGCTGACCGGATCCGGTGAAGCGTTAGATCTGCAGACGTTCAAGCTGGTGGATCAGCTGTCCGGGCGCTCCATGGGGCTGCGTGCAGACACTACTCAGCAGGTAGCCAGAATTGATGCGCACCTTCTGAATCGCCAAGGTGTGACGCGCCTGTGTTATTGCGGCCCTGTTCTGCACGCAAAACCTGACAAGCCGCATGCAACTCGGGAGCCCCTTCAATTTGGTAGCGAAATTTATGGCCACTCAGGGGTGGAGGCGGACGTTGAGATTTTGACGTTGGCCAAGGAATGTCTTGAGGCTGCAGGTGTTACCGATTTCACCACTGATGTGGCGGATGTACGCATAGTTCGCCGACTATTAGATGGCGTCGAAGTAGCGCCAGCGGTGCTGCGTGATTTGCATGCAGCATTGGCTCGCAAAGATGGCGCTGAGATTGGTCGACTCACTCGTGCTTTCCCGGAAAGCCAGCGCGAAGGTTTAAGAGCCTTGCCTCACCTGTACGGAGATATCGAGGTTCTGAAGGATGCCGAGCAGGCTCTTGGTCTGGTGCCTGGTATCTCTGGTTTGCTCGGCGAGTTGAAACGGTTTGCATCCTTGCTGGATGCTTCACGTCTCTCTTTTGATCTGGCGGATTTGCGAGGGTACTCTTACTACAGCGGCATTCGCTTCGCCATGTTTGTGCCAGGCGGCAGCGATGCGTTAGTGCGTGGCGGAAGGTACGATGAGGTAGGTTCTGTTTTTGGTAGGAATAGGCCTGCTGTAGGCTTTAGCCTGGACGTTAAGCAAATTGCATGTGTAACTCCCGACAGGGACCTTCGTGCCGCCATTAGAGCTCCTTGGTTAGAGAGTGCTGCTGCGAATGACGCTATAGCCGCATTGCGCAGGCGCGGAGAAACCGTGGTGTGCGTTCTTCCCGGGTGTGAGAGCAAAGTGGATGAATTCAACTGTGACCGCGAGCTTGTTGAAGTTTCCGGGCAATGGATAGTTCGCGCAATAAAACCAACTGAAATTTGAATTGGGTTTGAGATGAAAGCAACCAAAGGTCGTAACGTCGTTGTCGTTGGAACTCAGTGGGGTGATGAAGGCAAAGGAAAGCTGGTCGATTGGCTCACGGAAAGTGCCCAAGGTGTAGTGCGTTTTCAAGGTGGGCACAACGCCGGCCATACTTTGGTGATTAACGGCGTGAAGACAGCACTCCACCTTATTCCCAGTGGAATCATGCGCCCAGGGGTGAAGTGCTACATCGGCAATGGTGTGGTGCTCTCCGCCGCAAAGTTATTTGAAGAGATCGAAGGCCTTGAAAGAGCTGGTGTGGAAGTGCGTTCGCGTCTTCGCATCAGTGAAGCTTGCCCTTTGATTCTTCCTTTTCATGCGGCTTTGGATGTTGCTCGTGAGGCAGCCAGAGAGCAGGGTGGTGTTGAAAAAATTGGCACAACGGGTCGAGGTATCGGTCCTGCTTATGAAGACAAAATTGCTAGGCGAGCTCTTCGTGTGCAGGACTTGAAGCATCCCGAACGATTTGCATCGAAGCTCAAGGAGTTACTAGCTTTGCACAACCATGTGTTAACCACTTACCTTGGGTCGGCACGTTTCACGTTCGGAGAGGCTCTAGCTCCTTACTTGAAAGATGGAGAAGTTCAGTTCGATGTGGTGTACGCAGAGGCTATGCGCCATGCAGAAATGCTCCGCCCCATGATGGCTGATGTTTCTCGTGAACTGAATGAAGCGCATGGCGAGGGATGCAATCTCCTATTTGAAGGAGCTCAAGGCACTTTGCTGGATGTGGACCATGGAACATACCCCTATGTGACATCTAGCAACTGTGTTGCTGGAAATGCTGCTGCAGGAGCCGGCGTAGGTCCCAGCATGCTTCACTATGTTCTGGGTATCACCAAGGCTTACTGCACCCGTGTGGGTGGGGGGCCGTTTCCTACTGAGTTGGATTGGGAAGTGGCTGGGACTCCGGGATATCACATGAGCACTGTTGGTGCAGAAAAGGGTGTGACGACAGGTCGTAGCCGCCGTTGCGGGTGGTTTGATGCTGCGCTGCTCAAGCGAAGTGCACAGGTCAATGGTTTGTCGGGGCTCTGCATCACCAAGCTCGATGTGTTGGACGGCCTGCCCGAATTGAAGCTGTGTGTTGGTTACGAGCTTGATGGTGAGCACATTGATCTTCTTCCGATGGGCGCAGAAGAAATCGCCCGTTGCGTTCCAGTGTACGAAACCATCGCTGGGTGGACGGACTCCACTGTGGGTGTCACTGAATATGACAAGCTTCCTGTGAATGCTAGGCGCTATCTAGAGCGTATTCAAGATGTCACGGGTGTACCGATTGCCATGATCTCTACTAGCCCTGACCGGGATCACACGATTTTGATGCATAACCCATACGCTGCTCAATGACGGTGCGCTTGAAAAGATTCTGGAGTGAAGCATGTTGACAGAAGACGGTAAGCACCTGTACGTTAGCTACGACGAGTATCACAACTTGATTGAAAAGTTGGCGCTCAAAGTGCATCAATCGGGTTGGGAATTCGACACTATTCTTTGCTTGGCGCGAGGCGGCTTGCGTCCTGGCGACATACTGAGTCGGATTTTCTCCAAGCCTCTCGCGATCATGTCTACGAGTTCTTACAGGGCTGAGGCGGGCACTGTTCAGGGGCATCTAGACATAGCTCGTTTCATCACAACGCCAAAGGGCGAGATCGCGGGGAAGGTGCTTCTTGTAGATGACTTGGCAGATTCCGGTCACACATTGCGAGCAGTGATCGACATGTTGCGTACCAACTACGCCCCGATCACTGAACTTCGTAGCGCCGTGATCTGGACCAAAGGTGTGTCGACCTTCACTCCCGACTACTCGGTGGAGTTTCTACCGTCTAATCCGTGGATTCATCAGCCCTTTGAGGGTTACGACAGCTTGGGACCCGACCGATTGCTGGAGAAGTGGAAAGTTTGAGTTGGGTGGTGGAAATCTCTGCTATGATCGAGGGCTTCGCTGCGCAGAGGGCCTGTTTCTAGGTGTGGCGGGGTTGGTTGAAGAAGTTTTGGAATTTGTTGATTGCGGTGTAAAAACTGTTGTACAATCTAAGGCTTCGCTGATTGCGGTGGTTGCTTTGAAAAAGCGATTGCAGCAAAAGAAGAGATCAAAAAGTTTGACAGATCTTCAAAATCTGTGCTAGAATTCAAGGCTCAGCTGATTGCAGCTAAGTCGGG
>NZ_CAXIAK010000040.1:0-31041 GCF_964021665.1 uncultured Acidovorax sp. | reverse complement strand
TGGTGCTGTGTCCCAAATTTTGCGAAGGAATCTTGCTGAAATATCTCTGTCAGATTGCAAAGATGGTTGTTCGCGCACCATGTTCCGCCTTGAACTCAGTCCGTTTGTTGAATGCTCCGAATTGACGGAGATGCTTGCTTCGGTGTGTGGATGCTTGCCTGCCGTGGCATCTGGCTTTGAGCGATTGCTGGTTTATTGCGCTCAATCTGCAGCTGCATTTGTACAATTTGCGCGGACGGGTTCCATCTGTGATGCGTCAAGTTCTCATCGATTACGCAAGGCACGGCCTCGCGGCAATTCGTTTCAAGTCTTTAAACTCGCACAACCGTGGAAGTCAGCCTCAGTCTAAAGTTTCTTTGACGTGTTGGCTTATGCGTGTGTGACTAGACTTGCGTAGCGCTAAGTTCGCCTGTCTGTCAGCTGATTGGCGAGCACTCGCATTGCGGCAGCAAATTCGGTCGCCGGAAGTAGCCTAATGGCGTCTATCGCGCGGTTTGCTTCTTGGGTTGCAGCGGACCTTGCAATTTCGAGCGCGCCTGTTTGCTGGACGATTTCGATGATTTTTGCCAGTTCCTCTGTGGAGCCCTGTTCAATCGCGCTGCGAATCACGGCCGCTTGCTGAGGGGTGCCGCGCTCCATGGCTGCAATCAAAGGCAAGGTGGCTTTCCCCTCTCGCAGATCATCGCCCAAATTCTTGCCCATTTCGACTGCATTCCCAGCGTAATCGAGAACATCGTCAATGATCTGGAATGCGGTGCCCAGTGCTTGCCCATAGGTGGCACATGCGTCCTCGATGGCTGGTGGTGAGTTTGCCAGTACGGCTCCCAGTCGCGCGCTGGCTTCAAAGAGCTTTGCGGTTTTGGAGCGAATCACTTTGAGGTAATCCGCTTCGCTCAAGGAGGCGTCGTGCATGTTCATCAATTGCAGGACTTCGCCCTCGGCGATGATGTTGGTAGCTTCTGACAAGATTTCCATCACCCTCATGCTGCCTGTTTCAACCATCATTTGGAAGGAGCGGGTGTGGAGAAAATCTCCAACCAGAACACTGGCTGGGTTGCCAAACGTTTCGTTGGCTGTGGCTCTGCCTCTGCGCAGCGTGGATGCGTCGACCACGTCATCATGCAGCAGGGTTGCTGTGTGAATGAGCTCGACCACAGCTGCCAAGGTGTGGCGATGTGAGCCTTGGTAGTTCAATGCTCCGCACACCATGAGTAAAAGGGCTGGGCGCAGTCGTTTGCCGCCGGCCGCAATGATGTATTGGGCGACCTGGCCTACCAGCGGGACTGTGGATGTCAGGCGTTGCCCGATGACGATATCAACTTCACGCATGTCCTCTGCGATTAGCGAGAGGGGTGAGGAGGCTGTGGAGGAGAGGTGATCAGTCAAGATAGCGGCTACCAAAGTTCCCCGGATTATAGGAATGAAGCGTTGGGCAGGAGTGCCTCCTCGGAGCCGGGCTAGCCTTTTTGGGGGTGCTGTGGCATAATCTGCGGCTCTGCAAAAATTGGTTTGCGGAACTCAATTCAAGAGGTTCACATGTACGCGGTCATAAAAACCGGCGGCAAGCAGTATCGCGTTGCTTCCGGCGAAAAAATTAAAGTAGAACAGATTGCTGCGGACGTAGGCCAGGAAATTGTGATCGATCAAGTGTTGGCAGTCGGTAACGGCGCTGAACTCAAGATCGGTACGCCCCTGGTGTCCGGCGCAACCGTGAAAGCCACCGTCGTGGCACACGGCAAGCACGACAAAGTGCACATCTTCAAGATGCGCCGTCGCAAGCACTATCAGAAACGCCAAGGCCATCGCCAGCAGTTCACTGAGCTGCAAATCGGTGCGATTGCTGCCTAATAAGGAGTCGATGTCATGGCACAGAAAAAAGGCGGCGGCTCTACGCGAAACGGTCGTGATTCCAAGCCAAAGATGCTGGGTGTCAAGGCCTTCGGCGGTGAATTGATCAGCGCTGGTTCCATCATCGTGCGTCAGCGCGGTACACGCTTCCACCCCGGCAACAACGTCGGCGTGGGCAAGGACCACACCCTGTTTGCTTTGGTTGACGGCCACGTGTCGTTCGGCACCAAGGGCGCACTGTCCAAGCACACTGTCAATGTGACTCCAGCCTGAGGTTTGCCTCTGGTTGAATCCAAAGCCCCGCATTGCCGGGGCTTTGTCGTTTATGTTCTGCGGTTGCTGGTTCTGGCAATATGTGGATTTTTCGGCCAGAGCAGGCCGTTAGTGGTCTGAAGTGCTGAGCATTTCTGACTCCGGGTGAGCGCAGGTGGGGTTCGTTGGTGGAGTGAATTTCAAGTCACTCCAGATGCCGATGAGAAATCACCGCCTGCCTTTCGCGCCTCTTTTGTAAATTGGATACCCCATGAAGTTCGTCGACGAAGCCTATATTGACATTGCCGCAGGTGATGGCGGCAATGGCTGCGTGTCTTTTCGCCACGAAAAATACAAGGAATTCGGTGGGCCCAATGGTGGGGATGGCGGGCGTGGGGGGCATGTGTTTGCCGTGGCAGACCCGAATCTAAACACTTTGGTGGATTTTCGATACTCCCGTCGCCATGAGGCCAAGCGCGGTGAGCACGGAATGGGCTCCGATATGTTTGGTGCCGCTGGCGAAGACATCACGCTGAAAATGCCGGTGGGGACCATCATTTCTGATGCTGAGACGGGCGAGGTGCTGTATGAGCTGCTCACCCCCGGAGAGGTCATCACCATTGCCAAAGGAGGCGATGGGGGCTTCGGCAACTTGCGCTTCAAGAGCGCTATCAACCGTGCCCCGCGTCAAAAAACGCCAGGCTGGCCGGGTGAGCGCAAGAACCTCAAGCTGGAACTCAAGGTGCTGGCTGACGTCGGCCTGCTGGGCATGCCCAATGCGGGCAAGTCGACGTTCATCACGGCGGTGTCCAATGCTCGCCCCAAGATTGCTGACTACCCCTTCACCACACTGCACCCCAATTTGGGCGTCGTGCGGGTGGGGCCGGAGCAGAGCTTTGTGGTGGCGGATATCCCTGGCTTGATTGAAGGCGCCTCCGAAGGCGCGGGTCTGGGTCACCAGTTTCTGCGCCATTTGCAGAGAACGCGCCTATTGCTGCACATCGTGGATATGGCCCCGTTTGACGACGCCATTGATCCTGTGGCGCAGGCCAAGGCCATTGTGGGCGAGCTCAAAAAATACGACACCCAACTTTATGAAAAGCCCCGCTGGCTGGTGTTGAACAAGCTCGACATGGTGCCCGTAGAGGAGCGCGAAGCGCGGGTCAAGGATTTCGTGAAGCGCTTCAAATGGAAGGGGCCCGTGTTTGAAATTTCAGCGCTGACCCGTGAGGGCTGTGAGGCACTGATTCACGCCATCTACCGTCATGTACAAAGCGAGCAGAGGGTGGAAAACGCCCCTGTGGAAGTGGATCCACGCTTTGTCGGTGACACGCCTCTTTAATTGCTATAAAAATAATAGCTGCTGGCGCTTGCTGCATAAGCGTCTACTCATAAAAAGACCCTTAACATGGTTTCTAGCGTATTGCGAGATGCCCGCCGCATCGTGGTCAAGGTGGGTTCCAGTCTGGTGACAAACGAAGGGCGTGGCCTGGACGAGGCCGCCATTGGTGAATGGAGCCGCCAGTTGGCTGCGTTGGTGCGAGGGGATGGAGGCGTGCCGCGCGAAGTGGTCATGGTCTCCAGTGGGGCTATTGCTGAGGGTATGAAGCGGCTGGGGTGGGTAGCCCGCCCGCAAGAGATTCACGAACTGCAAGCGGCTGCTGCGGTGGGCCAAATGGGGTTGGCCCAGATGTATGAAACCAAGTTGCGGGAGCAAGGCATGGGCAGCGCCCAGGTGCTCCTCACCCATGCCGACTTGGCTGATCGTGAGCGCTATCTGAATGCGCGTTCCACCCTGTTGACGCTGCTGCGTTTGGGGGTGGTGCCTGTGATCAATGAGAACGACACGGTCGTGACCGACGAAATCAAGTTTGGCGACAACGACACGCTGGGTGCCTTGGTTGCCAATCTGGTCGAGGCGGATGCTCTCGTGATCCTGACCGACCAGAAGGGCTTGTACACCGCAGACCCGCGTCGTGATCCGGCTGCGCAGTTCGTGCACGAGGCCAATGCGGGCGATCCTGCGCTGGAAGCCATGGCAGGTGGGGCTGGGTCCAGTATCGGCAAGGGCGGCATGATTACCAAGATCCTGGCTGCCAAGCGTGCAGCCGGTTCCGGTGCATCCACTGTGATTGCGTGGGGGCGAGAGCCGGATGTGCTGGTGCGATTGGTGGATGGCCAGGCACTGGGCACCTTGCTGATCGCGCAAACGCAAAAGAAGCAGGCGCGCAAGCAATGGATGGCCGATCACCTGCAGTTGCGTGGTGCTGTGACTGTTGATGCCGGTGCTGCCGCCAAACTGAGGGAAGAGGGCAAAAGCCTGCTGCCGATCGGAATGACTGCGGTCGAAGGAGATTTCTCGCGGGGTGACGTCATTGCAGTGCGTGACGAAGCTGGAGCGGAGATTGCCCGTGGGTTGGCCAACTATGCTGCCGCAGAGGCGCGCTTGCTATGTCGCAAGCCTTCGTCTGAGTTTGAAAAGCTGCTCGGTTACACGGCTGAAACCGAGATGGTTCACAGGGACAACTTGGTGTTGTCGGTTGCTTAAAAGCAGCCAACGAAGCTCCGGGGAACCGTTGTCTCGCCTGATGGTTTCTGCTCTGGTTGCTGCCGAGCGCTGGGTGAGGGTCGCTTCTCTGAGTTTTTAGCCGATCCAAATCATTCCCATGAAAAAAGCCGATGCAGGAGTTTGCTCTGGCATCGGCTTATTCATGATTGCGTTTCGGCGGGTTGTCGCTTCGCTAAGTGCTTCCTGCTTCTGGCTTGACGGCAGGGTGAACTGCCTCCATCGCCAAGCTGTTTTGTGGATCTGGATCGAAGCTCGCCCCAGGGGGGAGTTCCATCGCGGGGTGGAGCAGCATGGATCCGGTGCGCAGCGCGGGCGCTGCATGTGCGTTGCCATGTGCGTGTTCCCCATCGCGAGCACGCATTCCGCTGCGCAAATACCGGTTGCGCTGGTCTTGCCGCGGCAAGTACCTAGCCAGCTCCGTCAACGCCATTTCATAGACGCCACGCTTGAACTCAACAACCACGTCGAGAGGCACCCAGTAGTCGTTCCAACGCCAGGCGTCGAACTCTGGGTGGTTGGTGGCGCGCAGGTTCAAGTCCCAGTCGTGACCGACCAGTTGCAGCAGATACCAGATTTGTTTCTGGCCTTTGTAGTGACCGCGTGCATCGCGGCGGATATACCGGTCAGGCACCTCATAGCGCAACCAATCCCTTGTGCGGGCTACCAAGCGGACGTGGTTGGGCAATAATCCTACCTCTTCGTGCAATTCCCGAAACATGGCTTGTTCGGGGGTTTCACCCCGGTCGATACCGCCTTGTGGAAACTGCCAACTGTGGGTGCGGATCCGCTTGCCCCAGAACACTTGGTTCTTTTGGTTGAGCAGGATGATGCCGACGTTCGGCCGAAAGCCGTCCCGGTCAAGCATAATCGAACCCCAAATTTTTAAACTGCGTCCATTATGCACGGTGCCATGCGCCCGGCAAGAGGACCAGTCTGAATAGACTGAATTCGCCCCGATGAAAGCCTCTCAATTCTTTATCTCCACCCTCAAGGAAGCTCCGGCAGACGCCGAAGTGGTCAGTCACAAACTCATGATGCGTGCGGGGCTGATCAAGAAGCTGGGCGCGGGCATCTATAACTACATGCCCATGGGGTTGCGGGTCATCCGCAAGGTGGAAGCTATCGTGCGCGAGGAAATGAACCGGGCCGGGGCTGTGGAGTGCACCATGCCGGTGGTTCAGCCTGCCGAGCTGTGGCAGGAAACCGGGCGCTTTGAAAAGATGGGGCCTGAGTTGCTGCGCATCAGCGACCGCCATGGCCGCGACTTCGTGGTGCAACCCACCAGCGAAGAAGTGGTGACAGACATTGCACGGCAAGAACTGCGCAGCTACAAACAGCTGCCCAAGAACTTCTACCAGATCCAGACCAAGTTCCGCGACGAGCGCCGCCCACGCTTTGGCTTGATGCGTGGTCGCGAGTTCATCATGAAGGATGCTTACTCGTTTGACCGCGACCAGACAGCAGCCAAAGCCAGCTACCAGGTCATGGCACAGGCCTACCGCCGGATTTTTGACCGGTTCGGCCTGACCTATCGCGCAGTGGCCGCAGACAGCGGTGCCATCGGTGGTGACTTGAGCGAAGAGTTTCAGGTGATTGCCGCCACGGGGGAAGACGCCATCGTCTACTGCCCTGGCAGCGACTACGCCGCCAACATGGAAAAAGCCGAAGCCCTGGCGCCCCAGGGCCCACGTCCCTCCCCCAGCCAGGCGATGGCCAAGACAGCCACCCCCGGCAAGAGCACCTGCGCCGATGTGGCGGAGCTGCTGGGTCTGCCCCTGAGCCGCACCGTCAAATCCCTGGTGCTGGCCACCGACACCACCAATGAGCACGGCGAAATTGTGAAGACGCAGGTCTGGTTGCTGTTGCTGCGTGGCGACCATGACATGAATGAGATCAAGGTCAACAAAGTCGCCGGGCTGGAAAACTTCCGTTTCGCGACCGTGGCGGAGATTGAAGACCACTTTGGTTGCAAGCCAGGGTACCTGGGGCCCATCGGGTTGCAGAAGCCCGTGAAGATCGTGGTCGACCGCGAGGTCGCGGTGATGTCCGACTGGGTGTGCGGTGCCAACGAGGCGGACTTCCACATCACCGGCGTGAACTGGGGCCGTGATTTGCCTGAGCCAGACGCAGTGGCAGACCTGCGCAATGTGGTGGCAGGTGATCCATCGCCCGATGGCAAGGGCGTTCTGGCGATTGAGCGCGGCATCGAAGTGGGCCATGTGTTCTATCTGGGCACCAAGTACAGCCGCGCGATGAACGCGACCTTCCTGGACGAGAACGGCAAACCGCAACCCTTTGAAATGGGCTGCTACGGTATTGGTATTACCCGCCTGCCCGCCGCTGCCATTGAGCAAAATCATGATGAGCGCGGCATCATCTGGCCCGACGCCATCGCTCCGTTCACCGTGGTGATTTGCCCCATTGGCATGGACCGCAGCGAAGAAGTGAAACAGGCGGCCGAGAAGCTCTATGCAGAAATGCTGGCGCAGGGCGTGGATGTTTTGCTGGACGACCGCGGCGAGCGCCCCGGTGCCATGTTTGCCGACTGGGAGTTGATCGGTGTACCCCACCGTGTCACGATTGGCGACAAGAGCCTCAAGGAAGGTGTGGTCGAGTACCAGCACCGCCGCGATGCTGCTGCGACCAAGGTGGCGGTGAGCGATGTTGCGGCCCATGTGAAAGGCCGCATGGCGGTATGACGCAGGAGGTGGACAGCGTGCGAGGGGATAGCGGTTTGGAGCGCGGCGTGCGGGGTATTTCGCGCCGTGCGTGCTTGATTGCGGCCGCAGCGCCTGCCGGTTGGCTGGCGGCGCCTGGACAAGCCCATGCGGGCGGCCAGCTGGAAGAGCCGTTGATGGACTCGGTGCGTACTGCCCTGAGTTCTGCGATCGCCAATCAGGCACCACCCGAGCCCGTGTTCTTCTCTACCGAGTCTCGCCTGAGCTACCTGCGCTGGCTGGGCACGATGAGCGACCGGCTGCGCAACCGCAAGCCCGATTGGGAAATGCGCCGCGACTTTTTGCAGACGGTCTGGTACGAGTCCAAGCGCGCAGGGCTGGATGTGTCCCTCGTGATGGGGCTGATCCAGGTCGAAAGTGCGTTCCGCAAGTTTGCGGTGTCCAGCGTGGGTGCGCGGGGCTACATGCAGGTCATGCCCTTCTGGACCCGTGTGATTGGCGATGGGGACCCGGGAAAGCTCTTTCACATGCAGACCAATTTGCGCTTTGGCTGCGTGATCCTGCGCCACTACATCGACCGCGAACAGGGTGATCTGTTCATGGCCCTGGGCCGCTACAACGGCAGCCGGGGCAAGCCGCCGTACCCCAACGCGGTGTTCGCCGCCCAGCGCAACTGGGCGTTTGAAGCCAAAACGAATCTGGGTTGAGGCGCGCCGAGTCTGGGGAACGCATGGGGCATGAACCCCACTCCCTCAGGCCCATCCATCTCGCTAGCCCACGCTTGGTAGCGCGGCCGGGCTGTCTGAGGAAGGCAGCCGCGACACCATGACCTGGTCGATGCGGTAGCTGTCCACGTCTAGCACCTCGAACTTGAATCCCTTCCAGCTCACGCTGTCCGTCCGGCGGGGCACGCGGCGCAGCATCACCATCAGGAAGCCCGCCAGCGTCTCGTACTCGCCCGCGTGCGGCAGTTCGTCCAGGTCCAGCACACGCACCACGTCGCTGACGGGGGTGACGCCATCGATCAGCCACGAGTTCTCGTCGCGCTGCACGATCTGCTCTTCATCCGAAGGGCCGCCCACCAGGTCCCCCATCACCGTGCTCATCACGTCGTTCAGTGTGACCACGCCCACCACCAGGCTGTACTCATTGACGATGACGGCGAAGTCCTCATGCACCTGCCGGAACTGCTCCAGCACTTCCGACAGCGTGAGTTTGTCCGGCACGATGAGCACCTTGCGCACCAGGCTGTCGTCTGCCAGCGAGATGGGCTGGTTGTTCAGCACGCGCTGGAACAGGTCTTTTGCGTCCACGTAGCCCACTACGTGGTCGATGTCGCCCTCGCACACGGGGTAGGTCGAAAAAGGCTCGGCGGCAATACGCAGCCGGATGACGGAGTCGGGTTCGTCCCGCAGAAAGAACGCTACCCGGTCGCGGGGTGACATGGCGCTGGAGACAGTGCGGGTGTCCAGCTCAAACACATTGGTGATCACCTGCTGCTCGCGCGCGGCCAGCACGCCCGCGCGGGCGCCGGCTTCCATCATGGCCAGGATGTCGTCTGACGTAATGCGATCGTCGCGCAGCGACGACAGGCCCAGCAGCCGAAACAAAGCATCGGCCCCCCGGCTGTAGAACCACACCAGAGGGCGCAGCAGCGCCATGAACCAGGCCATGGGCCGCGCCAGGCGCACGGCCAGCCGTTCGGGCTCTGCCATGCCCCGGCGTTTGGGGAACAGGTCGGCAAACAGGATGAACAGCGACGTGATGATCAGGAACGACGCGATGAACCCGGCGGTATTTGCTGACGCGTCGCTCATCCAGACGCTGAAGAAACTGCTGAAGTGGGGGCTGAGGGCGTCTTCGCCCACGATACCGCCCAGGATGGCGACGGCGTTTTGCCCTACCTGCACCACGGTGAAGTAGTCACCGGGCTGTTCTTGAATGCGCAGCACCAAGTCAGCGCGTGGGTCTCCTTCGTCGGCCATCTGGCGCAGGCGCAAGCGCCTGGCTGCGGCCAGCGAGATTTCTGCCATGGAGAAAAAGGCACTCGCTGCAATCAGCAGCGCAATCACTAAAAGGCTTTGGGTCATGGAGGGTGACAGAGCGTGGCGCTATGGCACAACGGTCCATGAAGTGTATCTGTCCGTACAGCCCCGCCTCAAGGCAGGGCTGTGCCGTTCAGTGGCGCGTGGTCTGCCCGTAACGGTTCATTGCACAAAGCCGATGCGCCCGCGCGCGTTGGCGGCTTTGGGCAGGTCTGCAATCTCCACGGTCGAGCGGCGATCCAGGCGTGCATTGCCAAAGCCCGTCATCAGCGCCCGGCGCATTTCGCGGGGTGGCATGTGGGCCAGGTGGTCCAGCACATCGTCCTGCGGCTCAGGGTCGAGCAGGCGGCCCCAGTCGTGGCTGTGGCGAATGTCCTGGTACAGGTTCAGCGCAATGGTGCGGGCCTGTTCCAGCGTGGGGGCATCCACCTCAAACACATTCATGCGGTTGAGGATGGGGTCGGGAATGCCTCGTGCATCGTTGGCCGTGGTGATCCAGATGACCTGGCTGGCGTCAATCGCCACCTCGGCAAATTCGTCGGTAAAGCTCTGCGCGGTGTCGTGCTCCAGCAGGCTGTACAGGGCTCCCAGCGGGTCGTACTGTGCGTCGCCGCTGGCCTTGTCGATTTCGTCCACCACGATGACGGGGTTGGCGTATTCGCCCTCCACCAGGGCCTCAAACACCTTGCCGGGGCGTGCGCCTTTCCATTGCGCAGACGACCCCGACAGCAGCCAGCCAGCAGTCATGGAGCTCATCGGCAGCAGGTTCATGCCGGTGCCCAGCAACTCGGCCAGGTGGCGGGCAAAGTGGGTCTTGCCGATGCCGGGTGGGCCCAGCAGCAGCATGGGGTCACCTCCAGCCCATCGCTGCTGTCTTGCGCCAGGGCTACGTGGCGTTTCACATCGTCCAGCACGTCGGTGAAGTTGGGCAGCAGCTCGTACAGGCCGCTCATGTCGGGCACCCCTGATGGTTTGACCTGGAAGCGTTCAGGCCCTCGTTCCAGCATGCGTTCGTACACGGCACGCAGGTTTTCGTATTCGCGCTGGCTGCCTGCGTCCTGCAGGCGGGCCAGTTTGCGTTCCACATCCCCAGGGTGAAACACGTTGCGCATCTGCGCCACCGGAATGCGCAGTGCGGCGCTTTGGGGAACAAGGCTATGGCTGGTCATTGCATGCTCCTGTGTGTTGGGGTCACGCTGTCATTCAAGCACACAACATGCCCAGCCTCAATGTGGGAAAAGCCCTGAAATGGTGCCGGTGTTGCAGCCATCCCAATCCCTGTGGTGGCCAAGCGGCGTGGCTTGCCGCGTACCAAAGAAAAAGCCGCCCGAAGGCGGCCTGGTGCGCGGGGGGGGGCTCAGCCTCAGGTACCCAGCACCTGCTTGAGTTCGCCGGACTCGTACATCTCCATCATGATGTCGGAGCCGCCGATGAATTCGCCCTTCACGTACAGCTGGGGGATGGTGGGCCAGTTGCTGTATTCCTTGATGCCTTGGCGAATGGCGTCGTCTTCCAGCACGTTCACGGTGACCACGCTCTTGGGGTCCACGCCGCAGGCCTTCAGGATCTGGATGGCACGGCCGGAGAAGCCGCACATCGGGAAGCTGGCGCTGCCCTTCATGAACAGCAGGATGTCGCTGGATTTGACGAGGGCGTCGATGCGTTGTTGGGTGTCGCTCATGGGGTACTCCTTGAAAAAGAGGCGGACAAAAAATGCTGTGAGCCCGCGTTGGGGTGGATTATTTCACTGTCGGCCACTGCCCGCCCGTACAGCGCGCGATGCCGGCAAGGTCATTGCGGCTATGCACCTGCACAAACCCATGGGCTGCTAGCAGCGCCTGCACGGCCTCGGCCTGGTCGTAGCCATGTTCCAGCAGCAGCCAGCCGCCCGATGCGAGCCGGGCTGGCGCCTGGGCCACGATGGTGCGGATGTCGTCCAGCCCGTCGCTGCCGCTGGCCAGGGCCTGCAGCGGCTCGTGCTGCAGCGCGGCCAAGTGCGGGTCTGCGCTGGGGATGTAGGGCGGGTTGGAAACGATGGCGTCGAATATCCCTTCCACCCCGTGCAGCCAGTTGCCGTGTTGAAAGCGCACGGGCAGGCCCAGCCGCTGTGCGTTGGCCTGGGCCACCGCCAAGGCGTCAGCGCTGGCATCCACCGCCAGCACCTGGGCCGTGGGCCGCTGGCTTTGCAAGGCCAGCGCAATGGCGCCACTGCCGGTGCCCAGGTCGGCCACGCGCGGGGCGGGCAGGGGGGCGATGGCTTCCAGCGCCCAGTCCACCAGCGTTTCGGTGTCGGGGCGGGGGTCCAGCACGCGGGCGTCTACCTGCAGCGGCAGGCCATAGAACTCCTTGCGTCCGGTGAGGTAGGCCACGGGCTCACCCGCCACGCGGCGCTGGCACAGGGCGATGAACTGCGCGTGCGTGGCCTCGTCCATCGCATCGGTGTCGTGCGCCAGCAGCCAGGCACGGCCCGCGTCGGGGCGCCCCAGTGCGTGCAGCAGCAGCAGTTGCGCGTCAATGCGGGGCAGACCCAGCGCGTGGGCCTGGGCCAAAGCCTGGGCGAGGTTGGGGGTGTTCACAATTGCTCTGTTTTTGATAGCTGGTGGCGCTTGCTGGATAAGCGCTAGAGGCCTAAAAGGCTTAAAGGGTTTGTGCGCTGCACCGGAATGCTGCTGCAGGCGTTACACCCCCGCACCCTTTTCCAGCTCTTCCAGTTGCTCGGCCTCACGGGCGTGTTGCAGGGCTTGCAGCACATCGCCCAGGTCGCCTTCCATCACAGCCAGCAGCTTGTACAGCGTGAGGTTGATGCGGTGGTCCGTCAGCCGCCCCTGCGGGAAGTTGTAGGTGCGGATGCGGTCGCTGCGGTCGCCGCTGCCGATCAGGCCCCTGCGCAGCGCGGCCTCCTTGGCGGCGCGCTCGCTGCGTTCCTTTTCCTGAATGCGCGCTTGCAGCACCTGCAGCGCCTTGGCCTTGTTGCTGTGCTGGCTGCGGCCGTCCTGGCATTCGGCCACGATGCCGGTGGGCAAGTGCACCACGCGCACGGCAGAGTCCGTCTTGTTGATGTGCTGCCCGCCCGCGCCGCTGGCGCGGAAGGTGTCGATGCGCAGGTCCGCCGGGTTCAGTGTGATGGCCTGGTGCTCGTCGGGCTCGGGCATCACCGCCACGGTGCAGGCGCTGGTGTGGATGCGGCCTTGGGTTTCGGTGGCGGGCACACGCTGCACGCGGTGACCACCGGATTCGAACTTGAGCGCGCCGTAGACACCGCTACCGGAGGGGCCCGTACCGGGCTGGCCTTCAATGCGCAGCACGATTTCCTTGTAGCCGCCCAGCTCGCTTTCGTTGGCGCTCATCACCTCCACCTTCCAGCCCTGGGTGGCGGCGTAGCGGGTGTACATGCGGGTCAGGTCGCCTGCGAACAGGGCGGATTCGTCACCGCCTGTGCCTGCGCGGATTTCCACGAATGCGTTGCGCGCGTCGTCGGGGTCCTTGGGCAGCAACAGGCGCTGCAGTTCGTCTTCCAGTTGCAGCAGCTCGGCTTCGCTGCTTTCGATTTCCTCCTGCGCCATTTCGGCCATGTCGGGGTCGGAAAGCATTTCGCGCGCACCGGCCAGATCGGCCTCGCGCTGCTGGTAGCGGGCATAGCGGCCGGCAATCTGCGTGACCTCGGCATGCTCGACAGAGATGCGGCGGTACTGCGCCATGTCGCTCATGATGTCTTCGCGCGAGAGCAGGAAGTCCAGCTCGCCCAGGCGTTGTGCATAGCGCTCCAGTTGGCTTCGGAGAAAGGGTTTCATGGGGGTCTGAAAAAAGAAGGTGCTACGAATTTGGTAGCTGCTAGCGCTTATGTATCAAGCGCTGGAGGTCGATTTGGCTTGAAATCGGAGCGGCGGGTGAGCGGGCACGCGCCGCTACTGGCCGTTTTTGCTTTGCGAGCGCAGGAACAGGCGCGAGACGGTCTGTGCCGTCTGGGCGCGCATTTCGGCGTCGCCCGCGCGCAGCTCGGCCAGGGTGCCGTGCAGCATTTTTTGCGTGAGGCCACGCGACAGGGCTTCCAGCACCGCGTCCACGTCTTCACCCTTGGCCAGCAGCTTCTTGGCGCGCGCGATTTCGGCAGCGCGCCATTCGTCGGCTTGTGCGTTGAGCTGCTGGATCAGCGGCACCACGCCCCCCGCAGCGGTGGCGGGGCTGCGCAGCTCCATCCAGTGCATGAAGCTTTGCACGCCCGCGTCGATGATGGCTTCAGCCTGCGCCACGGCGGCCTGGCGGTTGGCTTGCGCGGTTTGCACCACGGTGGCCAGGTCGTCTACGGTGTACAGGTACACGTCGCCCAGGGCTTTCACCTCGGGCTCGATGTCGCGCGGCACAGCCAAGTCCACCATGAAGATGGGGCGGTGGCGGCGCTTCTTCAGGGCGCGCTCCACAGCACCCAGGCCGATGATGGGCAGGCTGCTGGCCGTGCAGCTGATGACGGCGTCAAACTCGTGCAGGCGCTCGGGCAGGTCGGCCAGGCGCATCACCTCGCCGCCAAAGCGGGTGGCAAGCTTTTCGCCGCGCTCCAGCGTGCGGTTGGCAATGGCAATGGCCTTGGGGTTCTTGGCGGCGAAGTGCGTGGCGCACAGCTCGATCATCTCGCCCGCGCCCACAAACAGCACCTTGATTTCGGTGAGGTCTTCAAACAGCTGGCTGGCCAGGCGCACGGCGGCTGCCGCCATGCTGATGCTGTGTGCGCCAATCTCGGTGCTGCTGCGCACCTCCTTGGCCACGGCAAAGCTGCGCTGAAAGAGCTGGTTAAGCGTGGTGCCCAAAGCGCCCGCTGTTTCGGCAGCGCGCACGGCGTCCTTCATCTGGCCCAGGATCTGCGCTTCGCCCAGCACCATCGAATCGAGCCCGCTGGCCACGCGGAACGCATGGCGGGCAACGAGGCTGTCTTCCAAAGTGTAGGAGTGCGAACGCAGCAGCGCGGGGCTCACGCCGCCGCTGTGGGCGAGCCAGCCCAGGGTATGGTCCAGCGCGGGCCGTTCGCCAGCACAGTAAATTTCGGTGCGGTTGCAGGTGGAGATGATGGCGGTTTCCACGCCCGAATGGCTGAGGGACTGCCCCAGCGACTGGCGCAATCCCTGCAAGGTGGGCGCGATCTGGTCGAGCGCGAACGCAAACCTGCCACGCAGATCGAGCGGCGCGGTGGTGTGGTTGATGCCGAGGGCCCAGACTGCCATGGTGGCGGATTATAAAATCGTTACCTTCTCTGCGGCTCCCAGCGTGGGTATGCCTTGATATGGGTCAATTGCGCACATGGGTCCGCTCGACAGCCTCAACCACCTTCTGAACTTCTTGGCGCCGGCATTCTGGATGGCCCTCTTCATGGCCATGCTGGGGCCTTTGGTGCTGCGCGGCCCGCGCGGGCTGGGGCGAGGCGCGCAGTGGCTGCTGGACTTTGCGGTGTGCTCTGCCGTGCTGCTGGCGGGGCTGTGGATCACCGGCCGCGACGGCAAGATGCTGACTTACGGCGCCTTGGTGCTGGCCTGCGCCACATCGCACGCAGTGGGCCAGCGCCTGTGGCGCAAATAAGCGTTTGCATTGCTCAGCGCGGCAGCTGTTAAGAGCGGCTAACAAAACTCAGCGAAGCGGTTCTGGCTAGGCGCCGCGTCGCAGGCAGTACGCGTAGTACGACAAGACGCGGCAACGACGCCAGAAGAGTTTTGTTAGCCGCTCTAAGCCTGCCATTCTGCTTTTACCATCGCACCTTCACAGATTTACAACAACGGAGACACCCTATGAGTACCTTTCGCACCCTGTTGGTGGGCGCAGCCTTGGCCTGGACGGCTGCTGTGCACGCATTTCCTACCAAGCCCGTGCGCATCGTGGTCGGCTTTCCGGCGGGTGGCCCGCTGGACCAGCATGCCCGCTTGCTGACCGACAAACTGCAGGCCGTGCTGGGCCAGCCTGTGGTGGTGGACTACAAGGCCGGTGCTGGCGGCACCGTGGGCGCGCAAGACGTGATGAAGGCGCCGCCCGACGGTCACACCCTGATGCTGGCCAACACGGGTGTGATGGTGATCAACCCGGCGTTGTACAGCCGCCTGCCCTATGCCACGCTCAAGGATTTCACGCCGATTGCTCGCACCGCGATGCAGCCGTTGGCCCTGCTGGTGAACCCGAACGTGCCTGCCAAGAACCTGCAGGAATTCATGGCCTACGCCAAGTCCAAGCCAGGGCAGATCAACTATGGCTCGGCAGGCAATGGCGGCATCAGCCACCTGGTGCCTGAAATGTTCAAGACGGCCACCGGCCTGTTCATGGTGCACATCCCCTACCGCGGCAGCGCGCCTGCGTTCACCGATCTGATGGGCGGGCAGGTGCAGTTCATGGCCGAAAGCATTCCGCAGGCTGCGGCGTACCACAAGCAGGGCAAGGTGCGCGCCCTGGCCGTGACCAGCCGCGAACGCAACCCCGCCTTGCCCGAGGTGCCCACCGTGATCGAGAGCGGCCTCAAGGGCTTTGAGGTGGTGGGTTTTTATGGGTTCCTGGCGCCTGCGGGCACGCCCAAGGATGTGGTGGCCAAGCTCAGCGATGCGTTTGGCCAGGTGATGCAGTCGCCCGAAGTGAAAAGCCGCATGGTGAGCCAGGGCGCGGACCCTGCGTTCCTGGGCGCAGATGACTTCGCCAAGTTCCTGGCCAGTGAGATGCCCCGTTGGGCCGACGCGGTGAAGAAATCGGGCGCGAAGCTGGATTGATCCCCTGAGGCGCTGTGCGCCTTTCCCCGGGAAGGGGGATACCACCAGTGGCCCGGCAAAGCCGGTTCCACGGTGGCGCTAGCCCAGGGCCGCGTTGGTTGGAAGATGCGCCCTATGGCGTGGCGGGCGAAAACAGATCCACGCGGTCGGTGATGATGCCGTCGGTGCCCAAAGCGATCAGGCGTTGGGCGGCCCAGTCGTCGTTGACGGTGTAGCTCAACGTGCGCATGCCCATGCCTTTCACCTGGGCGACCAGGGCGGCGTCCCACAGCGCGTGGTTGCACACGATGGCCACACAGCCCAGGCTGCGAGCGGTGTCCAGGCATCCATCCCACAGCGTATCGAGCAGCAAGGCGCGCGGAATGTGGGCTGCGGCGGCCTGTGCGCCTGCCAGCGCGTCGGGCTTGAAAGACGAGAACAGCGGGGGCACGGCCTGGCCCTGCCACAGCCGCGCTGCGGTTTCGCCCACCACGCGCCCGGTGGTTTCTTCCTGCCCCGGCGTGGGCTTGATCTCAATGTTCAGAAAGTAGCCGTTGGCGATGCAAAAGCGGGCCAGTGCCTCCAGTGTGGGCACGGCCTCGCCAGCGTAGGCGCGTGAATGCCAACTGCCCGCATCGAGTTGCGCAAGCGCGCCCAGCGGCAGGTCGCCGCCGGTGCCACGGCCGTTGGTGGTGCGCTCCAGCGTGGCGTCGTGCAGCAAAAAGGGCACGCCGTCGGCGCTCAGCTTGGCGTCGCATTCAAACATGCGGTAGCCGTGCTGTGCGCCCAGGCGGAAGGCGGCCAAGGTGTTTTCAGGGGCCAGCTTGCCAGCGCCACGGTGGGCAATCCAGCGGGGGTAAGGCCAGGAGGAAGCGGTGATCGCGTTCATGGTGCGAAGTGAAGGGCAGTGGTTGGCGGGCTCAGTTCGGTTCAAGCGGGCTCGCCAAACTTGAGCAGGTTGCCGTGGGGGTCGATGACATAGAACTCGCGCATGCCCCATTCGCGCAGCTGCGGGGGCGCTACCGGCAGGCCGCGTTGCGCAAAGTCGGCATGCAGTGCGGCGGTGTCGCCCCGCACGTAGCACGAGGTGTTTTCGGCGATGTGGCGCTCGGTGCAGTGCCACAGGTGCAACTCGCAGCCGTCGCGCCGCAGCATCAGGTAGTTGGCCGATGCATGCAGACAATCAAAGCCCAGCAGTTCGGTATAGAACTGCCGGGACTCCGCCAGGTCCAGCGATGCCAACACGGGCACGGTGGCGTGGATGCCTGCCATGGTGGCGCTAGTGCGTTGTGCGCGCGCTCAGATGCGCTTGCCGGTTTCCGCGTTGAACCAGTGCAGGCGGTCTTCGCGGGGCGCCACGCGAATGGCGTCGCCAGGCTTGGGCGAGGGGCGACCTTCGTCGATGCGCACGATGAGTGTGTCCTGTCCCATGGTGGCGTACACCAGGCGCTCGGCACCCAGCAGCTCGATGGTGTCCACGCGCACTTCCCAGCCGGTGTCGCCAATGTCCATGTGCTCGGGGCGGATGCCCAGGATGGTGCCGGGCTTGCTGTTGGGCGCGTGCTTGAGCAGGTTCATGGGCGGCGAGCCAATGAAGCTGGCGACGAACGTGGACGCAGGTGTGTGATAGACCTCTTCAGGCGTGCCGAACTGTTCCATGTTGCCGGCGTTCATCACGATCATGCGCTGCGCCAGCGTCATGGCTTCGACCTGGTCGTGCGTGACAAACAGGCTGGTGATGCCCAGTTCGCGGTGCAGCTTCTGGATTTCCAGGCGCGTTTGCGCGCGCAGCTTGGCGTCGAGGTTGGACAGGGGCTCGTCAAACAAAAACACCTGCGGCTGGCGCACGATGGCGCGGCCCATGGCCACGCGCTGGCGCTGGCCGCCGGACAGTTCGCGGGGCTTGCGCTCCAGCAAGTGGCCCAGTTCCAGAATCTTGGCAGCCTTGTCCACGCGCGCCTTGATTTCTTCCTTGGGCACCTTGGCGATCTTCAGGCCATAGGCCATGTTCTCGAAGTTCGTCATGTGCGGGTACAGCGCGTAGTTCTGGAACACCATGGCGATGTCGCGCTGGGCGGGTTCCAGGTCGTTCACGATGCGGTTGCCAATGTGCAGCTCGCCGCCGGAGATTTCTTCCAGCCCAGCCACCATGCGCAGCAGCGTGGATTTGCCGCAGCCCGAGGGGCCGACGATGACGACGAATTCGCCGTCCTTGATTTCAGCGTTCACGCCATGGATGACCTGATTGGCCTTGGGGCCGTGGCCGTAGCGCTTGATGATGTTGCGAAGAGAGATGGATGCCATTTTGCTCTTAAATTTATAGCTGCTAGCGCTTTATATATAAGCGCTAGCGGCAGATTTCGTTTATTTTTCTGTATCGACCAGGCCCTTGACGAACCAGCGCTGCATGAACACCACCACCAGGGCGGGGGGCAGCATGGCCAAGAGGGCGGTGGCCATCACCACGTTCCATTCGTTGCCGGTGTCGCCGCCAGCGATCATGCGTTTGATGCCGATCACCACGGGGTACATGTCTTCCGAAGTGGTCACGAGCAGCGGCCACAGGTACTGGTTCCAGCCGTAAATGAACTGGATCACGAACAGCGCGGCAATCGAGGTGCGCGACAGCGGCACCAGGATGTCCTTGAAGAAGCGCATGGGGCCGGCACCATCAATGCGCGCGGCTTCGACCAGCTCGTCCGGCACCGTCAGGAAGAACTGGCGGAACAGGAAGGTGGCCGTGGCCGACGCGATGAGCGGCACCGTCAGGCCCGCATAGGTGTTGAGCATGCCCAGGTTGGACACCACCTGGTACGTGGGGCCAATGCGCACTTCCACGGGCAGCATCAGCGTGATGAAGATCAGCCAGAAGCAGATGCCCTTGAAGGGGAAGCGGAAGTACACGATGGCAAACGCCGACAGCAGCGAGATGGCGATCTTGCCCACGGTGATGACCATGGCCGTCACGAAGCTCACCCACATCATGTGCGCCACCGGGGCGCTGGAGCCAGGGCCCGAGCCGCCGCCGAACAGCGCGGTTTTGTAGGTTTCCCAGAAGTTGCTGCCGGGCAGCAGGGGCATGGGCACCTGCACGATGTCTTGCGCAGTGTGGGTGGACGCCACAAACGCGAGGTACAGCGGGAAGCCCACGATGATGACGCCCAGCACCATGATCAGGTGCGAGAACGCCTTGAGAAAAGGACTGCGTTCAACCATTGGAATCTTTCAGAGGTGATGCCTGGCCCCAGGTGCCGAACAAGGGCATGCCATAGGCGAGGGCCGCCAAGCAAGGGCCGCCCCGCTGTGAGGGCGGCGTCCCCCTCGAGGGGGAAGGCGCGAAGCGACTCAGGGGGAGCATCAATATTGCACTTTCTTCTCGACGTAGCGGAACTGGACCACGGTCAGTACGACCACGATGGCCATCAGCACCACCGATTGCGCGGCCGATCCGCCCATGTCCATGGCCTTGAAGCCATCGTGATAGACCTTGTAGACCAGGATCGAGGTGTCTTGCCCTGGGCCGCCCTGCGTGGTGGAGTCCACGATGGCGAAGGTGTCGAAGAAGGCATAGACCACGTTGATCACCAGCAGGAAGAACGTGGTGGGCGACAGCAGCGGGAACTGGATGCTCCAGAACCGGCGCCATGGGCCCGCGCCATCAATCGCGGCCGCTTCAATCAGCGACTTGGGGATGGACTGCAGGCCCGCCAGGAAGAACAGGAAGTTGTAGGAGATCTGCTTCCACACGGCTGCAATCACGATCAGCGTCATGGCGTGGTCGGAGTTGAGCAAGTGGTTCCAGTCAAACCCCGACTGGCGCAGCAGATACGCCACCACGCCCAGCGAGGGGGAGAACATGAACATCCACAGCACGCCCGCTACGGCCGGGGCCACTGCATAAGGCAGCAGCAGTGCGGTTTTGTACACCAGGGCCCCGCGCACGATGCGGTCGGCAAAGATGGCCAGCACCAGCGAGATGGCGATGCCCGACACCGCCACGGCGATGGAGAAGAAAGCCGTTGTCTTGAACGAGGCGAGATAGCTCGGGTCTTCAAACAGGTTGCGGAAGTTTTCCAGCCCCACCCATTCGGTGGACATGCCAAAGGCATCTTGCATCTGGAAAGATTGCACCAGCGCCTGGCCCGCCGGCCAGAAGAAGAAGACGCTGATCACGACCAGCTGGGGTAGCAAAAGCACCCACGGCAGCCATGCAGAGCGGAATAAAACGCGTTTTTCCATATCGGATCAGTCTGAACAAAACAGCCCGCAGCCCATGCAAACCGGTGTTTGCGAGGGGTGCGGGCCAACGATGGAGCCCAGAAACCCAGGGGAATGCCTGGAGAGTCGGGCCCCATCAACGGGGGCGATAAAAATTAGCGGTTAGCGCGTGCGAAACGGGCCAGTTGCTCGTTGCCACGGGTCACGGCTGTGTCCAGGGCTTCCTTGGGAGTCTTCTTGCCCGACCAGATTTGTTCGGTTTCCTCGTCGATGATGGCGCGAACCTGAACGAAGTTGCCCAGACGAATGCCGCGCGACTTGTCGGTTGCCTTACGAATCATCTGTGTCACGGCCACATCGGTGCCTGGGTTCTTTTCATAGAAACCGGAGGCTTCGGTGAGCTTGTAAGCGCCCATGGTCACAGGCAGATAGCCGGTGCGCTGGTGGCTGGCGGCTTGCACCTTGGTGTCGTTCAGGAAGTTCAGGAAGTCGGCAACGCCCTTGTACTCTTCGGCCTTCTTGCCGGCCATCACCCACAGGCTGGCACCACCAATGGCGGTGTTCTGGGGCGCGCCCTTCACGTCAGCGTAGTAAGGCAGGGTCGAGATGCCGTAGGCAAACTTGGCTTCCTTGGCCACGCGGGCATACAGACCAGACGAGCCGGTGATCATCGCGCACTCACCCGATGGGAAGGATGCGTCGGCTGCGGTGCCGCGGCCCTTGTACACAAAGCTGCCGTCTTTCGAAGCCTTGGCCAGGTTTTCAAAGTGGCGCACGTGCAGCGGGGTGTTGATCTGCAGCTGGGCATCCGTGCCGTCAAAGCCATTGTTCTTGCTGGCGAACAGCGTGTTGTGCCACAGCGAGAAGCTTTCCAGTTGCGTCCAGCTGATCCAGCTGGTGGTGAACGGGCAGCTGTGGCCGCTGGCCTTGAGTTTGGAGGCGGCTTCAAACACTTCAGGCCAGGTCTTGGGAGGCTTGTTGGCGTCCAGACCGGCCTTCTTGAAGGCGTCCTTGTTGTAATAGAAGATGGTGGTGGAGCTGTTGAGCGGGTAGCTCAGCATCTGGCCGTTGGGCGCGGTGTAGTAACCGGCCACGGCAGACACGTACGAGGTGGGGTCGAACTTGAAGCCCGCATCGCTCATCACCTTGCCTGCGGGCACGATGGCGCCCTTGCTGGCCATCATGGTGGCGGTGCCCACTTCAAACACCTGAATGATGTGGGGTGCATTGCCAGCGCGGAAGGCGGCAATACCGGCTGTCATCGATTCGTCATACGTGCCCTTGTAGGTGGGCACGATCTTGTACTTGGTTTGGCTTGCGTTGTATTGCTTGGCCAGGTCATTCACCCAGTCGCCCAAAGCGGCGCTCATGGAATGCCACCATTGAATTTCCGTCTGGGCGTGTGCGGGAACACAGGCGCCGAAGGCGATGGCGGCAGTCAATGCCAATTTCTTCAGTTACATAGATATCTCTCCAAAGATGACGCTGGGCACAAAGCGGCCGATGCTAGGCACGAAATGTGTCAAACATGTGTCGTTGTCCCATGGTTGCCCGGCCGATTACAACGGTAAAAACCCGTTGAAGGCCGGGCGGTGTGTCCAATTGTGACGTTTCCATGACAGTTTCAGGGTGGATTTGCCCGGAGTTGCAAGGTTTTGTGCATTGCACCATGCTTGTGCTAGCCAAGGTAAATCTGCCCCAGCCCACCTCCATCCACTGAACAGGGACCTTCATGACCGCGCAATCGCTGGACAAAAGCAAGATCAAATTTTTATTGCTGGAGGGTATTCACCCCTCTGCGGTGGACGTGCTGCGTTCCGCTGGGTACACGCAGATCGAAGTCATCTCCGGCGCGCTGCCCGACGAGGAACTCAAGCGCAAGATTGCGGACGTGCACTTTGTGGGCATTCGCTCGCGCACCCAGTTGACCGAGGACGTGTTTGCCCACGCGCACAAGCTGGTCGCTGTGGGATGTTTTTGCATCGGCACCAACCAGGTGGACCTGAACGCTGCGCGTGAGCGTGGCATTGCCGTCTTCAACGCCCCGTATTCCAACACCCGCTCGGTGGCCGAACTGGTGCTGGCAGAGGCTATCTTGCTGCTGCGCGGCGTGCCCGAAAAGAACGCCGTGGCCCACCGTGGCGGCTGGCTCAAGTCGGCCGAGAACGCCTACGAAATCCGTGGCAAGACGCTGGGCATCGTCGGCTATGGCTCCATCGGCACGCAGTTGTCGGTGCTGGCCGAAGCGCTGGGAATGCAGGTGGCGTTTTACGACGTGGTGAACAAGCTGCCGCTGGGCAACGCGCGCCAGGTGGCCAAGCTGCACGACCTGCTGGCGCAAAGCGACATCGTCAGCCTGCATGTGCCTGAGCTGCCCTCGACCGAAGGCATGATCGGCGCGGCCGAAATTGCGGCCATGAAGCCCGGCGGCATCCTCATCAACGCTGCGCGCGGCACGGTGGTCGATATTGACGCCCTGGCCGCAGCGCTCAAAGCCAAGAAGCTGCTGGGCGCGGCCATCGACGTGTTTCCTGTCGAGCCGCGCACCAACAAGGACGAGTTCCTGTCGCCCCTGCGCGGGCTGGACAACGTCATCCTCACGCCCCACATCGGCGGCTCCACCATGGAGGCGCAGGCCAACATCGGCACCGAGGTGGCCGAGAAGCTGGTGAAGTACAGCGACAACGGAACCAGCACCTCGTCCGTCAACTTCCCTGAAGTGGCGCTGCCCGCGCACGCTGGCAAGCACCGCCTGCTGCACATCCACCGTAACGTGCCGGGGGTGCTGTCGGAAATCAACCGCATTTTTTCCGACAACCAGATCAACGTGGCAGCCCAGTACCTGCAAACCAACGAGAAGATCGGTTACGTGGTGATCGATATCGACGCAGCCTCTTCCCCGCTGGCGCTGGACAAACTGGCCGGGGTCACAGGCACCCTGCGCAGCCGCGTGTTGTTCTGATCCATTGCCGTGCTGCGGTGCCGGGCCGGTGCGTTGGGCCGCCCGAGGTTAAAATCCGCGCCGCACCCAAGGCACCGCAAGCGCAAACCGCCGGATTTGGCCGGCTTTTGCAGCGCGATGCCTTCACCCGGCCCCTCCAGGGCCGTCGCCCCACACGGCGATGGCTCGCATGCGCCACCTGGCCTTCAGGCCCAGGGCGCGCTGCAGGGGCGATACACAAGGAATTTCCATGAGCCTCAAATGCGGCATCGTGGGCCTGCCCAACGTGGGCAAGTCCACCCTTTTCAACGCGCTGACCAAGGCAGGCATTGCCGCCGAGAACTACCCGTTCTGCACCATCGAGCCCAACACCGGCGTGGTGGAAGTGCCCGATCCGCGCCTGCAGCAGCTGGCCGAGATCATCCAGCCCGAGCGCATCGTCCCCGCCATCGTCGAGTTTGTGGACATCGCTGGCCTGGTGGCGGGCGCCAGCAAGGGCGAAGGCCTGGGCAACCAGTTCCTGGCCCACATCCGCGAGACCGACGCCATCGTCAATGTGGTGCGCTGCTTTGAAGACCCCAACGTGATCCACGTGGCAGGCCGCGTGGACCCGATTGCCGACATTGAAGTCATCCAGACCGAGCTGTGCCTGGCCGACCTGGGTACCGTGGAAAAAGCGCTGAACCGCTACAGCAAGGCCGCCAAGTCGGGCAACGACAAGGAAGCCGCCAAGATCGTTTCGCTGCTCACGCCCATCCAGGCCGCGCTGAACGAAGGCAAGCCCGCCCGCACGGTGGAAGTGAGCAAGGAAGATGCTCCGTTGCTCAAGCAGTTCTGCCTCATCACCTCCAAGCCCGCCATGTTCGTGGGCAATGTGAGTGAAGACGGCTTTGAAAACAACCCGCTGCTCGATCGCCTGAAGGAATACGCCGCTGCGCAGAATGCGCCCGTGGTGGCCATTTGCGCAAAGATCGAGTCGGAAATGTCCGAAATGAGCGACGAAGACCGCGACATGTTCCTGGCTGAAATGGGCCAGGATGAGCCCGGCCTGAACCGCCTGATCCGCGCCGGCTTCAAGCTGCTGGGCCTGCAAACCTACTTCACCGCGGGCGTGAAGGAAGTGCGCGCCTGGACCATCCATGTGGGCGACACCGCTCCCCAAGCCGCAGGCGTGATCCACGGCGACTTCGAGCGCGGCTTCATCCGCGCCCAGACCATCGCGTTTGAAGACTTCATCCAATACAAGGGTGAGCAGGGCGCGAAGGACGCGGGCAAGATGCGCGCCGAAGGCAAGGAATACGTGGTCAAGGACGGCGACGTGCTGAACTTCCTGTTCAACGTCTAAGCCACTGCGTGGCAGAGTTTCTGCTCCTTGGCCATCGATCCAGCCCCGCCATGGCGGGGCTTTTTTATGGGCGACCGGGTTGCAGGTCTGATTTGCACTGCTTCAATTGAAATTGGGCGCTAGCGCTTATCTGGAAAGCGCAATGCGCTATTTAATTGATAGCAATTGATTGGGCTGCGATAGGTGTTGAGCCATCCACCTGCGGTCGGTTAGCGCAGCCGGGTTGACAGCCGCCGCACCACGCGCACACTGGGGCCATCTTGTTGCCTGGCTGCACGGCCTGCGGCCTTTTGCTCGTGTCAGACATTTCCAACCCCACCCATCTCGCTCCTTCCGACTCCTTTGCGCGGCAGCACGTTGCCAGGCCCACGCTGGAGGATGCCTACGCCGCTGCGCAACAACGCGTGCATCAACTGCAGTACCACCCGCAGGCCTGGGGCTATGCGGGCTGTGCGGTGGAGTGCATCGAAACGCACATCTCGTGGCTACTGCTGGTGGGTGGGCATGTGTACAAATTCAAGAAGCCTTTGGCGCTGGATTTTCTGGACTTCAGCACCGCCGCACTGCGCTTGGCCGCGTGCCAGGAAGAGCTGCGCATCAACCGCCGCACGGCCCCGCACATGTACCTGGACGTGGTGGGCGTGGAGGGTGACGGCAGCGATTCCCGGCCCTGGCGGGTGAAGCCCTGGGCGGCAGGGGATGCCGCAGGGGCGGAGCCCGCGGTGCTGATGCGCCGCTTTGACCAGCAGGCCTTGCTCAGCCGCAGGCTGGAGGCGGGATGTGTGGCAGACGAAGACATGGATGCCCTGGCCGAGCAGGTGGCCAGGCTGCACACGCAGGCGGCTGTGGCAGACATGGCGCAGCTGGGCGGGGCGCTGGCGGCGCCATCACCCGAGCATGCTGCCACCGCGCCGGTGCGTGAATGCCTGACCGCGCTGGCTTTGGTGCTGTCCCAGGTGGCGCCGGGGCAGGTGGGTGACTTGGAGCGGCTGGAGCAATGGTGTGCCGCCCGGCAGCGTGCGTTGCAGGGCGTGTGGGCCCAGCGCTGGCGCGGTGGCCATGTGCGCGAGTGCCATGGCGATCTGCACCTGGCCAACATTGCCTGGATTGACGGCCAACCGCAGTTGTTTGATGCGCTGGAGTTCAACCCCGATCTGCGCTGGATTGACTGCATGGCCGACCTGGCCTTTTTGGCCATGGACCTGCAAGCGCGTGGGCGGCCTGACCTGGCCTGGCGCTGCGTGAACCGGTGGCTGGAGCACACGGGCGATTACGAAGGCCTGCAGGTGCTGGGCTACTACCGTGTGTACCGCGCGCTGGTGCGGGCCCGTGTGGCGGGCTTGCAGTGGACGCAGCTGCAAGCGCAGCGCGTCGATAGCGCAGCACAGGCGGCCCATGCTGCGCTGATAGACGAGGCGCAGCGCACGCTGCAACGCTACCTGGCGCTGGCCGTGGAGCTGACCCAGCCAAACGCAGTGGTGCTGTGGCTGGCGTATGGCTTGTCGGGCTCGGGCAAAAGCACCCATTCGTTACCGCTGGTGGCTCAGCGTGGCGCGGTGCGCCTGCGGGCTGATGTAGAGCGCAAGCGTTTGTTCGGCCTGCGCGCGGGGCAGCGCAGTGATGGTGTTGAAGGCGGCATCTACACCCCCCAGGCTTCGCGGCAGACCCACGAGCGGCTGGCGCAACTGGCCGTGCTGGTGCTGAAGGCGGGCTACCCGGTGCTGGTCGATGCCACCTTCTTGAACCCGGCCACGCGCACTCAGTTCATGGCACTGGCGCGGGCGTTGCCGGTGCCTTGCCGCATTCTGGCTTTTGAAGCGCCGCTGGCGGTGCTGCGCGAGCGCGTGCAGGCGCGTCAGCGCCAGGGCGAAGATGCGTCAGAAGCCGATGTGGCGGTGCTGGATTCTCAATGGGCCCACCTGCAGCCCTTGGCGCCCGATGAATTGGCGCTGACGGTGCATGTGGACACCACCCAGCCGGTGGACTGGGATGCATTGCTGCCCCGAAGCCGATGACCTGGGTGCGGGCCCTCAGCCGCCCAACTGTCCTGGCATGAAGTACAGCAGCACGCTCGTCATGACCAGGTAGCGAAAGAACTTGCCCACTGCCATGTAGGCTACGCAGGGCCAGAACGGCAGCTTGAGCCAGCCGGCCACGGCGCACAGCGGGTCACCCACACCGGGCAGCCAGCTCAGCAGGCAGGCGGCGGGGCCAAAGCGGCGCAACCAGCCCAGTGCGCGCACTTCGGTGGGGCTGCCCCGGGCGCGGTCCACGGCCTTGTGGGCGCCCAGGCCCATCCACCAGCTCACCGCACCGCCCAGGGTGTTGCCCACGGTGGCCACACCAATCGCAGGCCAGAAAAGATCAGGGTTGAGCTTGATGAGCCCGAACACCGCAGGCTCGGAGCCCAAAGGCAGCAGTGTGGCCGAGATGAACGAGACCACGAAGACTGTGCTCAGCCCGAATTGCGGCAGGGCCAGCCAGTGAAGCAGCTGGTGCATCCAGATTTCCATAGCGTTGGAGTGTAGGGCTCTGCGCCCGCGTTTCTCGCTTTGGCGGCCTCGTCCTACAGCGGCGCGGGGCATACGCTTTGGGGGCGGTGGCCCGTCGCTCGGTACCTTCTCCTCATGCCCACCCTGGAAAGCAAAAACGAGGAGGAACCCATGCCCCACCGCCACACAACTTCGATATTTGCCGACACGGCCCGCCCATCGCGCGCCCGCTGGCAGCACTGGCAGCACTGGCTCGTGGCCGGGTTGTTGGCAGCGGGGTTTGGTGGCCATGCAGCCGTTCACGCTGCCGATGCCGAGGGAGATGTGGATTGGCGGGGCCAGTCGGCAGGCAGTTGCCAGCAAGACCGCGCTGGTCAAGCCGCGTTATCGCGCATTGCGCAGCAGTTGCAGGCGCAAGGCATGGCCTTGAAGGCGCGCTGCCATGGGCCCAGCGGCGCCTGGCGGGTCGAGGTGACCGTGGTGGATGGCCTCAAAGCCAGCAAGGTGGTGCGTGGCCCCTTGGCCGATGGGCATGAGGTGGACATGGGCACACCGGCCGGTGTACCGCTGGCAGCGGCGTCGGTGGATGCGGGCGGCTTCTCGCCCGACGTGCAATTCAACCGCCAGTGGCTGCGCACGTTGATGGCGCAGCACCGCTTCAGCAATCTGCCCGATGCCTGGTGGCACTTTGCCCAGCAAGGCAGCAGCCCTGTGAGTGTGGCTGCCCGCTGAGGTGGGTGATTGCAGTACAAAACAAAAACGGGTTGTGTGCAAAAACGGGTTGCGTGATCCCGCTGCGCAAGGGCTGGGGCCGCACTTGAATCGCGCGGTTGGATATTTCAGTTGCTGAAATTTTGAGCAGGTACAATCCTGCCTCCTTTTTCAGCACCCGCTGCCAACCCCCGTACCCCCGTACCCCCATGCACATAGGCCAGTTCTCTTTGGCGAACCGTCTGTTCGTCGCCCCCATGGCGGGCGTGACGGACCGGCCCTTTCGCCAGCTGTGCAAGGCGCTGGGGGCGGGCTATGCGGTGAGCGAGATGGTGACCTCGCGCAAGGACTTGTGGAACAGCCTCAAGACCTCGCGCCGGGCCAACCACGAAGGGGAGCCGGGCCCCATTGCCGTGCAGATTGCCGGCACCGAGGCGCAGATGATGGCCGAGGCGGCGGTCTACAACGTAGAGCGCGGCGCGCAGATCATCGACATCAACATGGGCTGCCCGGCAAAGAAGGTGTGCAACAAGTGGGCGGGCTCCGCCCTGATGCAGGACGAGGCGCTGGCCGTGTCCATCGCGCAGGCGGTGGTTGAGGCGTGTGCGCCGTTCAACGTGCCCGTCACGCTGAAAATGCGCACTGGCTGGTGCCAGCAGTACAAGAACGCTGTATCGCTAGCGCGCCAGTTCGAATCCATCGGCATCCAGATGCTGACGGTGCACGGCCGCACGCGCGAGCAGGGCTACAAGGGCCAGGCCGAGTACGACACCATCGCCGCCGTGAAAGCGGCGGTGAAGGTGCCCGTGGTGGCCAACGGCGACATCACCTCGCCCGAAAAGGCGCGCGATGTGCTGGCCTACACCGGGGCCGACGCCATCATGATCGGCCGCGCCGCCCAGGGGCGGCCTTGGATCTTCCGCGAGATTGGCCACTTTCTGGACACCGGCGAGCACCTGGCCCCACCCCTGGTGGCCGAGGTGCGCCGCCTGCTGCTCGATCATTTGCACGACCACTACAGCCTGTACGGCGAGCTGACCGGCGTGCGCAGCGCCCGCAAGCACATTGCGTGGTACCTGCGTGCCCTGCCGGGCGGCGAGGCCTTCAGGCAGCACATCAACACGATAGAAGACAGCGCTGCGCAGTGGCAGGCTGTGGCCGATTTTCTGGATGCCCTGGGCACCCAGATGGACCGCATGCCCGCCGCTACTGCCGCGCCTGCAGATACAGAAGAACAAGAGGGATTGCCTGCATGAGCAAACAACACATAGAAGAGTGCGTCCGCGAAAGCCTGCAAGGTTACTTCCGCGACCTGGGCGGTGAAACGCCTGACGGCATGTACGACATGCTGGTGCGCGTGGTCGAGAAGCCGCTGCTGGAGGTGGTGATGAGCCACGCTGACAACAACCAGTCCCGCGCGGCCGAATGGCTGGGCCTGAACCGCAACACCCTGCGCAAGAAGCTGGTCGAGCACAAGTTGCTCTGATGCTGCGACAGGTGTTTGCTATATAAAACATAGCTGCTAGCGCTTGGCAGACGTGCGCTAGAGCCCAATTTCACTTCAAACTTTACCTCCACCATGGCCATGAACGCACTTCTTTCCGTTTCCGACAAGACCGGCATTGTTGACTTTGCCAAAGCCCTGCACGCGCTGGGCATCAAGCTGCTGTCTACCGGCGGCACTGCGCAACTGCTGGCCAAAGAGGGCCTGCCCGTGACCGAAGTGGCCGAAGTCACCCAGTTCCCTGAAATGCTGGATGGCCGCGTGAAGACCCTGCACCCCAAGGTGCATGGCGGCCTGCTGGGCCGCCGCGAGCTGCCCGCCCACATGGCGGCCCTGAAGGAACACGGCATCGACACCATCGACCTGCTGGTGGTCAACCTCTACCCCTTTGAAGCCACCGTGGCCAAGGCCGGTTGCACGCTGGCCGACGCCATCGAGAACATCGACATCGGCGGCCCCGCCATGGTGCGCAGCGCCGCCAAGAACTGGAAAGACGTGGGCGTGATCACCGCCGCCGACCAGTACGAAGCTGTGCTGGCCGAGCTGAAGGCGAATGGAAAGCTGAGCGACAAGCTGCGCTTTGCCCTGTCGGTGGCTGCGTTCAACCGCATCGCCCAGTACGACGGCGCCATCAGCGACTACCTCTCGTCCGTCACGTTCGAAGAAGAAAAGCTCTCGGAAACCTACGTGCCCACGCGCACCCAGTTCCCCGGCCAGAGCAACGGCATCTTCACCAAGGTGCAAGACCTGCGCTACGGCGAAAACAGCCACCAGCAAGCCGCGCTGTACCGCGACCTGCACCCCGCACCCGGCTCGCTGGTCACCGGCGTGCAGCTGCAAGGCAAAGAGCTGAGCTACAACAACATCGCCGACGCCGATGCCGCGTGGGAATGCGTCAAGAGCTTTGACGCCGCAGCCTGCGTGATCGTCAAGCACGCCAACCCCTGCGGCGTGGCCGTGGGGCTCGATGCCCTGAGCGCCTACAGCAAGGCCTTCCAGACCGACCCCACCAGCGCCTTCGGCGGCATCATCGCCTTCAACCGCGTGGTGGACGGCGCAGCCGCTGCCCAGGTCAGCAAGCAGTTTGTGGAAGTGCTGATGGCCCCCGAGTTCACGCCCGAAGCGCTGGAAATCTTCAAGAGCAAGGCCAATGTGCGCTTGCTCAAGATCGCCCTTCCCTCGACATCTTCCGCACACGGGGGCAACACCGACTGGGAGCGAGGCCGCAACGCCATGGACGCCAAGCGCATCGGCTCGGGCCTGCTGCTGCAGACGGCAGACAACCACGAGCTGTCGCTCATCGACCTCAAGGTCGTGACGAAGAAGCAGCCCACGCTGGAAGAAATGGAAGACCTGCTGTTCGCCTGGAAGGTCGCCAAGTACGTCAAGAGCAACGCCATCGTCTTCTGCAAGGGCGGCATGACCATGGGCGTGGGCGCCGGCCAGATGAGCCGTCTCGACTCGGCCCGCATCGCCAGCATCAAGGCTGAACACGCCAACCTGTCGCTGCAAGGCACCGTGGTGGCCAGCGACGCCTTCTTCCCCTTCCGCGACGGCCTCGACGTGGTGGTGGATGCAGGCGCCACCTGCGTCATCCAGCCCGGCGGCTCCATGCGCGACCAGGAAGTGATTGACGCCGCCAACGAACGCGGCGTGGCCATGGTGTTCAGCGGCGTGAGCCACTTCCGCCATTGATCTGCGAATCGCAAGGCATCTCTGGATTTGCAC
>NZ_CAXIAK010000039.1:0-32120 GCF_964021665.1 uncultured Acidovorax sp. | reverse complement strand
CAAACTGCCTGCATGACAACCCGGCCTTGACCCCATCAGGTCACGCTGCAGGATAGGCGTCACACGGCCCTGCGCGGCGCTACCCCTCGATTGACCGGTGGGGATCAAGGCATGTGGACAGGCTGCTCGTGGCGAATGACTCAGTCTGGCGTTCATAGCCGCTAACAAAACCATGTCACCGTCAAACACCTGATCGGCGTTTGACGCTGCATGGCGCGTTACAAGAACAATGAGCTCAGCGCCGCGCTGTTCAAGAAAATCGCACCGCCGTTGCCGGTAGTCACACCCTCGGCCCAGGGCGGTCGAGCGCGGGTGCCGGACCCCAGCGCCTTTAGTCTTCGGCGCACTGAGCGAGCTAGCGTCCCCGAACGGCGCGCCCCCTCCGCGCTGCCCCCGCCACCTGGCAGGCCCTCCGATACGCCCGCAGCGTCATCTCCGCCCGCTGCATCACCGTGTCTTCCACCGTGGCCGCGCCTCCGGCCAGGTCATCCGCCTGGGCCTGCAGCAACTCCGCCGGGCTCATGCCTGAGGCCTCACCCGTCAGCAGCGCAATGCCTTCGCTCACGTGCCCCATGGTGTAGACGTGGAACAGCCCGCGCTCTACCGCGTCCAGCACGCTGCGGTCCAGCATCAAGTGGCGTTGGTTGCGGGCGGGGATCAGCACGCCGTGGGTGCCGTCCAGCCCCGCCGTTGCGCAGGCGCGGAACCAGCCTTCGATTTTTTCGTTGATACCGCCCACGGGCAGCACCTCGCCGTGCTGGTTCAATGCGCCGGTCACCGCGATGCCCTGGCGCAGCGGCAGGCCCGACAGGCTGGACAGCAGTGCGTACAGCTCTGCGCACGAGGCCGAATCACCTTCGATGCCGCTGTATTCCTGCTCGAACACGATGGACGCGTTGAGCGCCAGCGGTGCCACATGGCTGAACAGCGCGGTGAGGTAGCTGTGCAATATCAGCACGCCCTTGTCGTGGATGGGGCCGGACATGTCCACTTCGCGCTCGATGTTGAGCAGGCCTTCCTGCCCGGCAAACGTGCGCGCGGTGATGCGCACCGGAAAGCCAAAGCGGTAGTCGCCCAGGTCGATCTGCGTGAGGGCATTGATCTGCCCGGTGACGCTGCCGGTGAGGGTGATGAGGCGTTCCCCCTCCACGATGGATTCGTGCAGCTGCTCCTCAGGGTAGTTGTGGCGCAGCATGCGGGCCTGCTGCGCGGCGCGCACATCGGCTGGCTCCACCAGCGTGCCACCCCGGGCCTGGCACAGCGCGGCGGCTTCCATCAGCAGGGCTTCGATCAGTGCGAACTGGGCACTTTGGCGGCCCTGGTCGTCGGCCTCGCGGTGGGCTTGCTCCAGCAGCAGGGCTACGGCGGGCGCGCCAAAGTGGGGCAGGCCCCGGCGTTTGCAGCTGTGGGCCACAAAGATGGCGCTGGCAATGCGGGTGGCAGGGCTGGCGGCAAAGCGTTCCACAAAGTCCACCTTGGCGCGAAAGCGCCGGGCGGTGTCGGGGTCGGTTTCCTGCAAGGCGTAGTACTCGTCCACCGAGCCGATCAGCACGATCTTCACATCCACCGTCACGGCTTCGGGTTGCAGGGCCACGGGGGCAGAGCCACTGCCGCTGCTGCCGGATTCGTCAATGTGCAGGCGGCTGCAGCGCAAAAAGCGGCGCAAGCGCGCCCACAGGCCTTCTTCGCTGACCAGGTCGTGCAGGTGCAGCAGCAAGAAGCCGCCGTGCGCACGCAACAGGCTGCCAGCGCGAATGCCGGTGAAGTCGGCGTGGGGCGTGTCGCCATCGCTGTGCGGTTCGATGTTGCCAAACAGCGTGCGGTGCTGCGGGTTGTCTTCCACGATGACGGGCGCACTGGTTTGACCGTGGTGGTCTACCGCCACATGCACCTGGCACAGGTGCAGCAGCCGGTTCAGGGCGTCATGGGCATCGCCGTCGTCTTCGTCATCGCTGGGCGTGCTGGCCGGGTTGCTGCTTTTGTCGGTACTGGTGTCACCGGGGCTGTCTTTGGGGGGCTCCGCCAGTTCAAACCAGTGCAGGTGCTGCAGCAGTTCGCGTTCCACTTGCTGCAGCCAGGTTTGCAGCACCTCGGGTTGTTCGGGCACGGTGCTGCGCACGGTGGCCAGGGCTTGCTGCACCAGGGGGCGCACGGTGCGCTTGCGCAGGTCATTCAGGGCGTCGTCACGCACGCGTTCCAGCGGGCGCAAGGTTTGCGCAAACGCGATGATTTCGGCGCGCAGGGCTTGTTCGGCTTCGTCGATGCGGGCGCGTTGCTCGGGGGGCAGGGCGCGGGCTTCGGCTTCGGTCAGGGGCTGGCCGCTGGCGCCTGTGAGGGTGAACACCATGTGCCCGCCGTCTTCGTCAGAGCGCTGCAGCCGGAACTGCCGGGCCTGGGCAAAGGCCTCCAGCACGGCAAATGCCTTGGCTTCTTGCGCTTCGTAGGTTTGCTCAATGGCGCGGGCCTGGGCGCGGAAGTCAGGGCTGCTCAGGTGGCGCGGAATATCGGTTTGCAGGGCCTTGGCCAGCTCTGCCATGGCCCGGCGCAACACACGGCCCTGGCCTGCGGGCAGGCGCAGGGCGCGGGGGCGCTCGGGGGCCTCAAAGTTGTGCAAGTAGCACAGGTCTGGCGGCACCGGCCGCAGGGCTGCGGCCGTCTGCATGGCCTGGCGCATGAGGGATGTCCTCCCGCTGCCCACTTCGCCCAGCACAAAGAGGTGGTAGTCGGGCTGGTTCATCTGCAGCCCGAACTGTGCGGCAGCCTGCGCGCGTTCTTGCCCGATCCATGGCAGGGGCAAATCTTGCAACTCGGCGGTGCTGGCAAAACCGAGCGAGGTGGGGTCGATGGTCAGGCGCAGTTGCGAGGCGGAGAGGGCGTTGGCGGGCATGGCTGGGTGCAAAAACCTTCCAGCGTTTGCCGCTGGGTGCAGGTTGTTATCAATGAAAAGTGCCTGCAGCGCTTGATGGATAAGCGCAGCAAGCTATAAAAATAGTAGCAAATGGCATTGAACGCAGCTGCACACCTAACGTGGCGTGGTGCAGTTGCTGGCACACATTGCCAATCAGTGTGCCACCGGGCACCGCCCTTGGGGCGCACCGCCGGCCAGCGCGTGCTTGCGAGCGTCTTCCTGCGCGTCAGCCCCGGCCACGGTGGTGGGCCAGCCTTGCAGGTGCTGCTGGGTGATTCGGCTCAGGGCGCCAATCCACGGGTGGGTGTCGTTCAGGCAAGGGATGTAGTGGAACTCTTTGCCACCGTGGTGCAGGAAGGCTTCACGCACTTCCATGTTGATTTCTTCCAGCGTTTCCAGGCAGTCGCTGGTAAAGCCGGGGCAGATCACATCGACACGGCGCGTGCCTTTTTGGGCCAGGGCTTCGATGGTGGGCTGGGTGTAGGGCTCCAGCCACTTGGCCTTGCCAAAGCGCGACTGGAAGGTGATCTGGTAGCGGTCTTCCCGCAGACCCAGGCGCTCGGCCAGCAGGCGGCCGGTTTTGCGGGCTTCGCAGTGGTAGGGGTCGCCCAGGTGCAGGGTGCGCTCGGGCACGCCGTGAAAACTCATCACCAGTTGGTCTGGCTGGCCGTTCTCTTTCCAGTGCGACTCCACCGTGCGCGCCAGCGCTTCGATGTAGCCGGCGTCGTCGTGGTAGTGGTTCACAAAGCGCAGCTCGGGCACGTTGCGGGTGCTGGCCGCCCAGGTGTAGACGGCGTCAAACACGCTGGCGGTGGTGGTGCCGGAGTATTGCGGGTACAGCGGCAAAATCAGAATGCGCGTGGCGCCTTCGGCCTTCAGCGCATCGAGCTGGCTGGCGATGGAGGGGTTGCCATAGCGCATGGCGTGGCGCACCAGCACGTTGTGCCCGGCTTCGCCCAGCCAGCCGCGCAGCAAGGTGGCCTGCTTGGCCGTCCACACCGCCAGGGGCGAGCCTTCCGGCGTCCAGACGCTGGCGTATTTGGCGGCAGATTTGGCCGGCCGCACCCGCAAAATGATGCCGTGCAGGATCAGCATCCACAGGGGCTTGGGGATCTCGACCACGCGGTGGTCTGACAGGAACTGGCCAAGGTAGCGCCGCAGCGCGGGCGCTGTGGCTTCGTCGGGCGTGCCCAGGTTGCACAGCAGCACGGCGGTGCGCTCGGGTTGGCCGTGGGTGTAGGGGGGTTCTGGATGGAAGGGTGAGCGCATGCGCTGATTGTGGCAAATGCGGCGGGAGCCGTTGGCGTGGTGGAGTATTCTCTGGCCCCTATGCCTGCTTCCACCCCCGATGCACCCCAGCTTGCCGAGGCCGCCTTGGCTCTGGACGTGGGCCGCGTGCGCGCGATCTCCATTGATCTGGACGACACCCTGTGGCCCATCTGGCCCACCATTGCCAAGGCCGAACAAGTGCTGCTGCACTGGCTGACCTTGCACGCACCGGCCACTGCCAGGCTGTTTGCCAACACCGAGGCGCTGCGCGCCATACGCAACCAGATGGTGGCCTTGCGGCCCGATCTGGTGCACGACTTGAGCGCGCTGCGGCTGGAGTCGATTCGCCTGGCGCTGCAGCAAGCGGGCGACGAACCCGCCCTGGCCGAACCTGCATTTGATGTGTTTTTTGACCAGCGCCAGCGGGTGGAGCTGTTTGACGATGCGCACGACACGCTGGCGTTTCTGTCGGCCCGTTACCCGGTGGTGGCCGTGTCCAACGGCAACGCCGATGTGCACCGCGTAGGGATTGGCCACTATTTCAAGGCCAGCATCAGCGCCAAGGATTTTGGTGTGCCCAAGCCCGATGTAAGAATTTTTCATGCAGCGGCCCAGGCAGCCCAGGTGCAGCCCCACGAAGTGCTGCATGTGGGCGACGACGCCACAGCGGACGCCCAGGGCGCGCTGGCGGCTGGTATGCAAGCCGTGTGGCTGAACACCGCCGGGCACGACTGGCCGCACCCTGAGCGACCCCATGCCACGGTGGCAAGCCTTACGCACCTTTGCCGCCTGCTGGGCTGAAGGTATGGCTTGCGCTGTCCATTGTTTGAACGCTGATTGATTGACCCTAGCCCGAGACGCCCATGCCGAAAACGCCGATTCCCCTGCCGCAGGTACGCACCGTCGGACTCATGCAGCCCATGACCTGGTTGGTGCTTGCGTGGCGTGACATGGCCCGCTCGGGCTGGATCAGCTTTGCGCACGGCCTGGCGATCACTGCCTTTGGCGGCGCCATTCTGGCGGTGGCACACCACCGCTTCTGGCTGCTGGCGGGGGCTTTGTCCGGCTTTTTGGTGGTGGCGCCCGTGCTGGCCACGAGCCTGTATGCCCTCAGCCGGGCGCTGGAGCAGCGCCAGGAGGCCAATCTGGGGGTAGTGCTCAAGACCTGGTTGAACTGGCAAAACAGCCACCTCAACAAGTGGGGCAACGACTATTGGTGCATGGTGCAGTTTGGCGCGCTGCTGGCGCTGGCGGCCACGGGCTGGGTGATTACTTCTGCCGCTTTCATTACCTTGCTGGCACCGGTGCCTGTAGAGACGCCCATGGACTTCATGCGCCATGTGGTGCTGGCCAACAACGGCTGGCTGTTTGAGCTGTGGCTGGCCTTGGGCAGCCTGCTGGCGGCGCCGATCTTTGCGTCGAGCGTGATTGCCATGCCGCTGCTGTTGGACCGGCGCGCTTCATTGCGGGTGGCGGTGCTCACCAGCTGGCAAGTGGTGGTGGCCAACCCGCTGCCCATGGCGTTTTGGGCAGCCTTGATTCTGGGCTTCACCTTGCTGGGGCTGGGCTCCTTGCTGCTGGGGCTGATTTTTGTGATGCCGATGCTGGGCCACGCCAGCTGGCACGCCTATCGTGACCTGGTGGATGCATCCAGCCTGCCGCTGCGCGATGCGGCAGTGGCCACGGGGCAACGCAGTGGGGTGTCATCGTGATTTTTGGTTTTACCGAGGCGCAGATTTCGGGCTTCTTCCTCACCTATGGCGTGGGGGCTTTCATCCTCTACATGCTGTTCATCATTGGGCAGCTTGCGTGGGAGTCCAAGGCGGGTCGCTTTGGCACCTTCGTACTGTTTCTGGGTCTGGGGGTGGGTTTCCTGGGCTTTCTGGCCAAGGTGGTCATCCAGTGGTGGCTGGAGCGCTGACACGCGCCCATCGCCCCTTCTTCATTCGCTGCGCCGGGTGTCTTTGGCCGATTGCCATGTACCCGTCATGAGTGATCTGACAGAGTTTCTTACAATCCACAGCTTCTTGGTACACAGGGCGCGTTCGGCGCCCTTCATATGGAAATAGCAATACTGTTCGCTCTCATCTGCCTCAACGGCGTATTTGCCATGTCGGAAATCGCGCTGGTGACTGCGCGCAAGGCGCGGCTGCAGAAGTTGATTGATGAGGGCGACAACGGCGCTGCCGCCGCCGTCAAGCTGGGTGAAGACCCCACGCGATTCCTGTCCACGATCCAGATCGGTATCACCTCCATCGGTGTGCTGAACGGTATCGTGGGTGAGGCGGCTTTGGCTGCGCCTCTGGCCGAGTGGCTGACCGTGGTGGGGGTTCCATCGCCTTACGCAGGGTATGCCTCCACCGGTTTGGTGGTGGTGCTCATCACCTACTTCTCTATCGTGGTGGGCGAGTTGGTGCCCAAACGCATCGGGCAGTCTCATCCCGAGACATTCGCCCGGTTGGTGGCGCGCCCCATCAATCTGCTGGCGGTTGCGACCAAGCCGTTTGTGCTGCTGCTGTCGGGCTCCACCCGCACGCTGCTGCGCTTGCTGGGCGTGAAAGAGACCAGCGGCAGCCCGGTGACGGAAGAAGAAATCCACGCCATGCTGGTCGAAGGCACGACGGCCGGGGTGATCGAGTCGCACGAGCACACCATGGTGCGCAACGTGTTCCGGCTCGATGATCGCCAGATCGGCTCCCTCATGGTGCCCCGTGGCGATGTGGTGTGTCTGGACCTGGATGCGCCTTTTGAAGAGAACCTGCGCCGCATCGAAGAATCTGACCACGCCCGCTTCCCGGTGGTGCGCGGTGGCATGGATCACCTGAAAGGCGTGCTCAATGCCCGCCAATGGTTGTCGCGCGCGCTGCGCGACCCCAAGCACACGCTGGAAGACCAGCCCTTGCAGACCGCACTGTATGTGCCTGAGACCATCACGGGCATGGAGCTGCTGGACAACTTCCGGCTGTCGGACGTGCACATGGCCTTTGTCATCGACGAGTACGGCGAAGTGCAGGGCATCGTCACGCTGCAAGACCTGATCGAGGCCATCACCGGCGAGTTCCAGCCCCGCGATCCAGAGACCTCCTGGGCTCTGCAGCGGGAAGATGGCAGCTGGCTGCTGGATGGGCACATTCCCGTGCCCGAACTCAAGGATCGCCTCAACCTCAACTCCGTGCCAGAGGAAGAGCGCGGTCGCTACCACACCCTCAGCGGCATGGTCATGCTGCTCACCGGCCGTCTGCCCAAAGTTACGGACACCGTGCAGTGGGAGAACTGGAAGCTGGAAGTGGTGGACATGGATGGCAAGACCATCGACAAGGTGCTGGCAACCCGCCTCCCCAGCCCGGAAGACTCAGCGGCTAAAGCGCAGGAAGCGGGCGGCTGAGCGCGGGCTTGGCTGCCAAGCGGCCAGCTATTGATCCGGCATCAATGAAGTTGAATCAAGCGGCATAGCGAACCGGCTCATGCTGGAAGTACTTGCGGATCCTCTCGGGCTGACGCTGCACACTGCGTAGATGGCGTGCAGTCGCCTTGACCAACTGCAGCTTGGTGCGTGCAGGTGCCAGTTTCGTGACCGCCTGCTTGATGTCAGCGTTGGCCATTTCATCGGGGTTCAGTTCCGGGCTATAGCTTGGCAAATAGAACACCTCAATCGCATCGACATGCTCGGCCAGCCAGGCCTTCACAGGCTTGGCGTGGTGCACCCGCAGGTTGTCCAGGATCAGAAACACCTTCTTGGTGGCGCCCTTGATCAGCCTGCGCAGGAAGTCGATCAGGATCTTGGTGTTGATCGCGCCTTCAAAGATGCGCCAGCGCATCTGGCCCTTGTTGGTGACGGTGGAGATCACCGACAGGCCGTGGCGCTTGTTGTTGACCCGGATCACCGGCGTCTGGCCCTTGGGGGCAAAGCCGCGACCGCGTACATCGTCACTGCGCAAGCCGCTTTCGTCTCCCCAATGGATCTCGGCCCCCTCGGCCTTGGCCCGTGCCGCAATGATGGGGTAATCCTCTTCGTGCCACTTCTTGACTGCAGCGGGCGATTGTTCGTAGGCCTTCTTCATGGGCTTTTGCGGGGTGAAGCCCCAGCGGGCCAGATACTTTCCCATGGTGCGCACTTGCAGCTTGACGCCAAAGTGCTGCTCGATCAACTGCGCCACAGCCTGCCGTGTCCACAGTGCATAAGGCATCTTGAGCTGATCGGGCGTCTTGTCCATGATCAACTTCTGAACCCGTGCCTCTTGCTCGGCGCTGAGCAGCCGCTTGTCGCCCAATTGGCGTCCGCCCGGGGCATCTTGCAGCGCATCCGCACCGTGCTGTTCATGGCGCTTGCAAATGTTGAATACACCGGTCTTGCTCAACCCTGTCAGCTGAGCGATCTCCTCAAGCGTATGGCCCGCTTTGCGTAGTCGGATGACCTGTACACGACGCTCGTGGCGCGCTGGTCTTGGCAAACTTCTCATGTCTGTTGCGTTCATCACTGAACTGATGATGACAGACTCTAAAAGTTCAAATTAATTAAGGCCGGATCAATAATTCAGGCTGTGCCTGTTTTCCAGAGCCGCAAACCCAGCTCCCGCGCGAGCTGGCGGTATTCCTCCACACTGGCTTGCACGTAGGTATCCAAGGCGGCACCGGTCAGGCGGTGCGGCGTCAATCCATGCATTTGGCACAGTGCCGCATAGCCGGGGTCTGCATGGGCCTGCGCGAAGGCTGCCGTCCAGGCCGACACCAGCGCGGGTGGCGTACCCATGGCCATGTAGACGCCCCGCACGGTGGGCCATACCAGATGCGTGGCTTGCTCTGTGGCGGTGGGCACCTGGCTCAGTGCGCCAGGCAGTCGGGCGGGGGAAAGCACCGCCAGCAGCCGAAATTTCGCGCCATGGGCCTGTGCCTTCATGGCCTCGGCGGCGTCTCCGGTAAAGACGTTGATGTGCCCGCCTACCAGCGCCTTGATGGCCTCACCGCCCCCTTCAAAAGATACGAAGCGCATGTGGCGGGGGTCTCTGCCAGCATGGCGCACCAGCAGCGCGGCTTTCATCCAATCCTGGCTGCCCAGCGTGCCGCCGGCCCCAAACACCATCCGCTGATTGCTGTCGCGCAGCGCCTGCATCAGTTGCGTGAGCGTTTGAAAGGGGCTTTGTGGGTGTACGGCCACCACGCCGTAGTCAGTGCCCAGCGTGGCCACCCAGCGCACTGCGTCCAACCGGTGCGGTCCAAAACGGCCTTGGGCAATATTCAGTAGCGAGCCGCTGGAGAAGGCCACCAGAGCGTGGCGAGAATCCAGCCGACTCGTGGCTGCCCGGTCAAAAGCCACGGCGCCAATGCCGCCTGGCAGGTAGCGGGTGCGCAGTGGCGCAAAGGCGGGGCGCACCTTGGCGATGGCCTGGGAGGCCAAGGTGCAGGTCAGATCAAAACCACCGCCCGGCTTGGAGGGTGCGATGCATTCGCTACCAGCCAAATCCTTTGCGGTGGCATCTTGCCCCCACACCCAGCGCGGAGTCAGCGCCAGCGCAGCTGCGTGCAGTGCAACGCGGCGGGGCAGAACAGCGGATTCCGAAGGGCTTGGCATAGTGCTGGATGCAAGGTTTACAGTAGCTGGCTCGCGGAGGATGCTGCTGCGTCGGGGATTATGTGGGCCCGGCTGTACCACCCTGGTGGGCGGTGGGCTTGGGCCACCACACCAGGGCCAACAGACCTTGGCCACTTTCCCGGTTTTGCAGGCGTAACGAGCCCCCATGCCGTTGTGCGATGGACCGCGCAATTGACAACCCCAGGCCCGAGCCAGCCGTCTTCGCCTGCGGCCCGCGTTTGAAACGCTGGCCCAGGGTGGCATGTTCCTGCTCGGTCAGTCCGGGGCCGTTGTCTTCCACGCTCAGGCTCCAGCCCAGCTCGTCCCCGGCTGCTGCCAGCGTGACAGTGCCCCCTGATGGGGTGTAGGCAATGGCGTTGGCTGCCAGATTGGTCAGCGCTTCGTGCATCAGGTGGGCATCGGCAACGGCCATGGCATGCGACGGGGCAGGCGGCTGAATGCCAAAGTCGATCTGCTTGGCGCGTGCCTGGGGTAGCAGTTCGAGAGCGACCGTGCGCAGCAGGCTGGACAAGTCCAGGGGCGCGAAATCCAGGGCGGCTGTGTCGCTGCGCCCCAGGGCTAGCAATTGCTGCGTGCTGCGGGTGGCGCGGGAAATTTCGGTTCCCAGGGCTTGCAGTGTCTGCTGCACCAGGCCGCTGTTCGGCTCTCGCCGTGCATAGTCCACCTGCATCTGCAAAGTGGTCAGGTGGGTGCGCAACTGGTGCGATGCGTCGTCCAGAAATTCTCTTTGCTGCGTGATGAGCGCCTGGTTGCGCGCCATGTGCTGGTTGACGGCAGACACCAGGGGGCGGATGTCTGCGGGCAGATCCTGTGGCGGGATAGGCGTCATATCTTCCGGGCTGCGGTCTTGCACGCCTTGCGCCAAACGTGCCAGCGGGCGCAAGGCCAGCGCCAGGGTTCCGGCAGCACCCAGCACCATCAGCACCAGGATCATTCCATCCCGCAGGGCTGCGCGGCGCACAAAGCGCAGAGTGAACTCGCGGCGCGACTGGGTGCTTTCACCCACTTGCACGATGACGCTGGTATTCGGCTGCCCGGGGCTGGTTCCGTTCAGACTCGCATCTGCCGAAATGGGGCGCTGGTAAGCCACCAGGCGCAAGGACTCTCCAAAATACTGGGCGTCGTAAAAACGCGGAACACCTGGCTCCAGTGGGCGGGGCGGTAAGGGCAGATCGGCATTGCCCAGCTCTACCAAAGCATCGGACGTAGCTACCCGGAAGTACACCGATCCGCTGGCTGTCAGCTCAAAGAACTCCAGCATGCTGTAGGGCAGCTCGGCTGTGAGCCCGCCCGATGCGGTGGAGATGCCCGCGTCGATGGCCTTGAGCGCCCCCACCAGCGAGCGGTCATACGCCGCGTTGGCTGCCTCCAGCGCATCGTGCCGTGTCATCCAGAGTTCCAGCGCCGTTACCAGCACCAGCAGGGGCAGCAGCATGATGGCCAGGCGCTGCCACAGGCGCAGGCCGGAGAGCGCGGATGGCCATGTGCTGCGCCACAGCGCTATCAATTGCACTCCAGTGCGTAGCCCAGCCCGCGCAGGGTGGTGATGCGTACGTCGCTGCCTTCCAGCCGTTTGCGCAACCGGTGCACAAACACTTCCACGGCTTCCGGGTGAACGTCTTCGTCGTCAGAGAACACCCGATCCAGTATTTGCTGTTTGGAAAAGGGCTCGCCGCTGCGTTGCACCAGCACCCGCAGCACTGCCAGTTCGCGCGGGGACAAGGCCAGTGGCGCGCCTTGCAGTGTGAACTGCTTGCGCTGGCCGTCATAAACCAGCGAGCCGCAGGCCAGCCGGGGGTGTTCGTTGCCCCGTGCGCGTCGCACCAGGGCGTGCAGGCGTGCCTCCAGCTCCGCCAGCTCGAAAGGTTTGGCCAGAAAGTCGTCTGCGCCGGCGTTGAGTAGGCGCACCCGCTCGTCCAGCGAATCACGCGCCGTCAGAATCAGCGCGGGAAGGCGTTGGTCGCGTTCGCGCAGCCGTTGCAACACGCCATGGCCGTCCAGCCCCGGCAGGCCCAAGTCCAGCACCAAGGCGTCGTGGTCGGCATGTTGCAGGGCCCGATCGGCCATCAGTCCGTCGCTGACCCATTCGACCTGGATGCCGGCGTGCTCCAGCGCCCGGCTGAGCCAGGTTCCCAGGCTGTGTTCGTCTTCTGCCAAAAGGATGCGCATGATGGGGCGATGCTAATGCGGGATAGACGGCCTGAGGGTAGGCTCGGCAACGTCCACAGCCATTCAAGCCTGCGGTTCAGGCCTGAATGATGGATAGGGGCAGTCTGTGGAGTGCTCAGTCGGGCTTGACCTTGGCGCGCAGCAATACCTTCTTCCAGCGTTCCTGCTCTGCGGCGATGAACTGGGCAAAGTGCGCAGGCGTACCGCCAATGGCTTCGGCTGCGTCGGCGTTGAGCCGTTCGAGCGAGGCGGGGGCTTTGACGGCCTTCATGGTTTCGACCGAGAGCTTTTCGAGGTTGGCTGCAGGCATGTTCGCCGGGGCGAGCATGCCGTACCACTGGGTCATTTCAAAGCCCGGAAAGCCTTGCTCGGCCACGGTGGGCACGTCGGGCAATTGCGGCAGGCGCTTGGCCGAGCCGGTGGCAATGCAGCGCACCTTGCCCGACTTGATGAAAGGCAGCATCGCGGCTGCACCCACGGCTGAGGCCTCAAGGCGGCCCGAGAGCAGGTCGGTCATCATGGGGCCGGTGCCACGGTAGGGCACGTGCAACAGGAACAGGTCGGCAGTCATCTTGAGGTATTCAAACGCCAGGTGCCCCGCGCTGCCATTGCCGGCCGAGCCGTAGCTGAACCTGCCGGGGCTTTTCTTGGCGTAGGCGATGAATTCCTTGAGGTTCTTGACCGGCACATCGGGGTGCACCACATACAGGCTGGGCACCTTGGCCAACAGGCTCACGGGCTTGAAGTCCTTGTTGGCATCGTAGGGCAGCTTGTCGAAGATGAAGGGATTGACCGCCAGCGTGCCGATGTGCCCCAGGATCAAGGTGTGCTGGTCTTCGGCGCGTGCCACTTCCGACATCGCGATGTTGCCAGCGGCCCCTGGCTTGTTGTCCACAAAAACGCTTTGACCCAGGGTCTTGGACAGTTCGGCGGCCGTGGAGCGCGCCACGATTTCTGAGCTGCCCCCCGGTGCAAACGGCACCACAAAACGCACCGATTTGCTGGGCCAGGCGGCCTGGGCCGCTGCGCCCGCAGGCAAAAGCCCGCCCAGGGCCAGCGCTGAACCTGCACCGAGCAGGTGGCGGCGTGCTGGGTTGAAGGTAGGGGGAAGTTCAAACATGGCGATGTCTCCTCGTTCTGGTCAATGATTCATAGGCATGGGTGCCTTGAAGCATCGTGCCGAGTGGCAGCTTTCGGAATGCTGTCAGTGTGGCGTGGTCGCACTGACACAGGCTTATATTTGTTGCCCTTGCTACGCAGCAGCCCAGGTCTTCACAGTGCGCGGTCAGGCCTCTGGGGTGCCTGCCCGCACGACCCGGTTGCGTCCGGTGTTCTTGGCTTGGTAGAGCGCCGCGTCGGAACTGGCCAAGGTCGATGCCGAGTCTGGCAAGACCGGACACAAGCCCACGCTCATGGTGACTCGGATGGTCTGGCCGTCATCGCTTGCGATGGTGCTTTGCTCCAAAGCGATGCGCAGACGCTCGGCGATGGCGTGGCCTTGCTCCACCGTGGTGTTGGGCAACACCACCGCAAACTCCTCGCCTCCCAGCCGTCCCGCCATGTCTTCCTTGCGCAGCAGATTCCCGCGCAACAAGTTGGCCAGATGAACCAAGACCTTGTCGCCCGTGGCGTGTCCCCAGGTGTCGTTGACGCGCTTGAAGTGGTCCAGGTCCAGCATCAGGAAGGCCGCGGGAGGAGCGCCGTGGGCAATATGGGTGATCTCGGCTTCGAGGCGGGCCATGAAAGCGCGCCGGTTGGTCAGGCCCGTCAGGGTGTCGGTGGTGGCCAGCCGCTCCAGCGTACGCTCGCGGCGGCGGCGCTCGGTGATGTCTTGCGCCAGCCACAACCTGCCCAGGTCATCGCCTCGGGCGGTGCGTATCTGCACCATGTCGATCCGCACGGTGGTGCCTTGTGCCAGTGCCACTTCGTAAGTCGCGTTGTTACCCATGGTGTACAGCTGCTCTGTGGGGGGCAGCGCATCCAAAACCTCGGACGGAACCATGGCACGCAACTTGGTTCGATCGCAACCCACCAGCTCTTCTGAGGGCGTGCTGACGCCAAAAAGGTCGCACAGGGCTTGGTTCAGCACCACCGCGTTGCCTACCTGGTTTTGTACCAGCACCCCTCCAGGGAAGTGCCGAATCACCTCCATCAAGTGCGCCTGGGCGGTGGCCAACGCCTCTTCGGTCTCGCGCCGCTCAGTGGTGTCCACCAAGGTCCAGATCACGTCGCCCTCTGGCTGCTGCGGGTCCAGGGGGGTGCCTCTGATCGAGAACCAGCGCAGTGCGCCGGTGGCGGTGCGCATGAGGTATTCCACCTCCACGCCACCTTGCTCGCATACGACATCCACGTACTGCAGGAAGTGCGTAAAAGCCGCTTCGTGCCGGTGCAGAACGCTGGTGCTTCTGCCTTGCAGCGGCAGGCCGTCCTCCGAGAAGGTCTCCACGGCTCTGTGGTTGGCCAGCGCAATGATGCGCTCCGGGGTGGAGATGAGGAGGGCGGCGGCGGCATTTTCGAGCAGTGCTTGCCGAAGGTGTGTTTCCTGCTTGCGGGGGGTGATGTCGGTCTGGGTGCCGATGACCAGCCCGGCAATTTCTGTGTCGTCCGGCGCAACTTGCCCTCGGATTTCCATCCATCGCCATGTGCCTTGCTGGGTGAGCAGGCGTGTTTCCATGTCGAAGGGCTCGCCCAGGGCAATCTGGCGTTGCAGCGTGGTGAGCACCCGGTGGCGGTCATCAGGGTGCACATGCTCTTGCCACATTTGAAAGTTCAGCTTTTGAGAAAGCACTTCGTAGCCCAGCATCTGGTGGCAGCGCTTGTCCATCTCGATGATGCCGGTGCAGGTGTCCCATTCCCACAGACCGTCCTGCACGGCCGCCATGGTCAGGCGCAGCCGCGCTTCGCTGCGGCGCAGTGCTTCCATCACGGAGTGTTGTTCAGTCACGTCGTGGATGTACCCGTGCCACAACGTGGACCCATCAGCTTCGCGCTCAGGCTTGGCCTGGCCGGCCAACCACCGGATTTGGCCGTTGGGCAGCACTTGGCGCCATTCGTGGCTCCACAGTTCCAGCGTGCGGGCTGACTCCAGGATGCTGGAGCGCAATGCTTCAAGATCCTCAGGATGGGCACTGGCAAATGCTTGGCGGGAATCCGTCTGCGCCAGCTCTGGGGTGATGCCGTAGATGTCGGCAATACCGGGGCTCGCATACGGAAAGCAACTGCTTCCGTCAGGCCGCAACGTGAATTGGTACACCGTGCCAGGAACCTGCGCCAGCAGCTTGGCCAGGCGTTGCTGCAGTTCCTGGCGCGCCGCGTCGATCTCGTGCCGCTGCGTGACGTCGATATAAGTGCCGGTGATGCGTTGCGAAGACGGCTGACCTGCGCGCTGCACGATGCGTCCACGCACCTGCATCCAGATCCAATGGCCGTCCTGGTGGAGCAGCCGGGGCTCTGCCTCGAAGAATTCGGAGTCCCCGCGAACGTGAGCGTCGAGGGCATCACACCAGGCTGGCCAATCCTCAGGGTGGATCAACGCTTGGAGTTGCTCATGGTTGGGGTGGTAGGCTTCCTTTGGCAACCCCAGCAGACGGACCCAGCGGCGGTCAAAAAAGAAATCTCCCGCAGGCGGGCTCCAATTCCATGTGCCCAGCTTGCCGCCTTCCAGTGCCAGTCGGTAGCGTTGCCTTTGGCGCTCCAGCCGTGCATGGTCCTGCTTTTGACGTTGGAAGAGCAGCGCAATCCAGCACGCCGCCAGCACAAACGCCAGCGTTCCCACGGCATTGCGCAGGCGGCTGTCGCGCACGGATTGGTGCGTTCCCGCCATGGCCTGGTCGCGGCTGAGCCCGACGCTGACGACCAAGGGATAGTGCGCGAGTCGCTGCCAGGCGTAGAACCGGTGCACATCTTCAATAGGCGCGGCAACTTGGTATCGCCCACTGGTGCGCTCTGGGTAGCGCATAAATTCGCGGTCTGCGGGTACGTTCAGGGCCATTACCTCCTTTTGACCCTGGGAGCGCGCGAGATACGCCCCATCAGCACGCAGCAGCAGTGCTGCGTCGTTGCCCTGGGTGAATACATCGCGCAGGTTATTGGACAGGTAGTCCGGGTTGATGGAAAGCACCACCACGCAGCCAAAGCGGTTGCCTTGGCTGATAGGGTAAGACACTTGCACCGACCACTGCCCCGACACCCGGCCCAGTGTGGGGCGGCTGATGTAGAGGCGCTTTTCCGTCTCCAAGGTGTGGGCCTGGAAGTGGGGACGGTCTCCGATCGATGTGCCCAACGCCGCACTGTCGGGTGACAGCGACGAATACACGATGCGCCCACTGGAGTCTGCCACCGCGATTTGCAAAATACTGCCCGGCGGGAACGAGGCAAGTGCGTCGGACGCTGCCAACTGGAAGGTGTGCTGCGGGTCGTGTTCGTGCAGAACGGCCAGACTGCGCGCCAGGTATTCCAGCCCGCCCATCAATGTTTCCGTCTGGGCCGCAAGGGTGCGCGCAATGTGCGTGGCACGGAGTTCGGTCTGCGCCTCCGCAAAGGTCGTTTGCTCTTGCTGTTGCGCGAGCAAAAGCCACCAGTACGCGCCACAGGCAAGGAGTACCGCGGTCAATGCGCCTGTCACCCTCCAGTGCATCCAGAACTTTTTCATCGGATGCATCCTGACCGTGAACGGATGAGGGCTATGCAGGCTCGTTTTTGGCAGGGCTTTGTCGCAAGCCCAGCGGGCTTGGCCCACAGGGCGGCAGAGGCGGCTGGCAGGGAAACTGCGGACACCGTTCGGAGTGACGAGACTGCGGGGTAGGCGAAAAAACGCATTAATACCGACTTTATCGTTCTGTAGCAGATAGTTACTGATAAAGCGTCGGACCCTTTCCCGTAGAGGGCCCCGTTCGGTATCCAGATCGACGATTTTTGATGCCTATCAAGGTCGCTCTGGTCGGCTGGACTGCTTGCGACCGCGCCAGGATTTGCCCGCCAAGCGGGTCGTTTTCAGTGGCGCAGGCCTGTGATTTGCTGCGCTGCGTGAAGGCCGCTGCGGATAGCGCCTTCCAGCGTGGCTGGGTAGGGGCCTTCCGTGTAGTCGCCTGCGGCCCACAGGCCTGAAAGCACGCGATTTCCAGGACGGCGCAGCCCTGGGGTACAGGCAAAGGTTGCGCGTTTTTCCACCACGCTCTGGAGAGGGCGCAGGGTTTTGAGGCCCAGCTGTTCCTGGGCCTGGCGCACTACCTGATCCTCAAGCGTGGCCCTGTCTTGCTCACTGACGCTGACCACAAAGGCTAGCAAACCGGCAGCCCCCCCCAGGTGCCCGCGGTCGAATACAAACTGCGCGGGTTGCTCGGGGCCTGGGTGCAAGGCCAGCATTGCCTGGTTCAGGGTATGGCGACTTTCCTCAGTGTGCCCAGACCCATTCGGGAGGCTGGTGGCAGAGGCCTGTGCGTACACCGTGCCGATGGATGTGAACCGCAGTGCTTGGGTTACATGGATCCATTCGGTGGCTTCGCCTTGTTCGGTGTGGGAAAGGCTGCCGTGGGCCGCTTGCACCAGGCGGGCTGCTTCCGTGCTGTGGGTGGCCAGCACCACCGAGTCAAAGTGTGTGCCGTCCACGTCCCAGCCGTCAGGGGTGCGCGCCAGGCCCGCTACGCGTTGCCCCGAGTGCAGCGCAGCTCCCCGGGCTTGCAGCCACTGCGCGGCGGTATCGGGGAACAGCGTACCCAGGTCGGTGCGCGGCAGCAGCAGGTTCGAGCCACCGCGCCCGCTGAACAGGCTGTCGCGCAACACGCGCAAGAACACTTCCGCGCTGGCCTCGTGCGCGGGGGTGTTGAGTGCCGATACGCACAGGGGCTCGATGAACTCCTGCAGCAGGCGCTGCGGCAGCCTTTCGCACAGCTGTGCCACCGACCAGCGCGCATCGCACCGGAAACCCTTGAGCTGCCAGCTGGCGCAGGTGCGCAGCAACGCGACTTTGTCGGTCCAACTCCAGCCGCGTGCCCGCGCCACGCCCACCAGCGCATCCCAGGGGGGCGGCAGGTCAGGCAGTTCCAGGCCGCTGCGGTCGGCGTAGGTCAAGGTCAGGGGGAGGCGCAGCATGGCGCTGGGCACGTCCACGCCCACCGTGCGCATCAAACGCAGGGTTTCGGTGTAGGCGCCAATCAAGATGTGTTGCCCGTTGTCCAGCACGAGGGGCTGGCCCGCTGCATCCACGGTGTGCAGGGCCCGCGCCCGCCCACCCAGGGTGCGAGCGGCTTCCATTACGGTGACGTGGTGGCCTGCCTGCGTCAACGCCACGGCTGCCGCCATGCCGCCCCAGCCGGCCCCCACTACCGCGACGCGCATCACATACGCCCCAGGGCCTGGACCTTCCATGCCAGCCAGAACTTGCGCAGGGGCGTGAGGCGAATGCGCTGGTGCAGCACCTGGAAGTTGTCGTGTTCGATTTCGCGCAGCAGGGTGCGGTAGATGCTGGCCATCATGAGCCCAGGCTTCTGGGCGCGGCGGTCTGCATCGGGCAACAGGGCCAGTGCCTCGTCGTACAGGCGGTGCGCTCGCTCGGCCTGAAAGCGCATGAGGGCGGTGAAACGGTCGGAATACGTGCGCTTCAGAATTTCGTGGGCCTTCACATCAAACTGCTGCAACTCGCTGACGGGCAGGTAAATGCGGCCCAGCATGGCGTCTTCACCCACATCCCGAATGATGTTGGTGAGCTGAAACGCCAGTCCCAGCGTATGTGCGTATTGGGTGGTGCGCTCGTCGGTCTGACCAAAAATGCGTGCGGCCACCTCACCCACAATGCCTGCCACCAGGTGGCAATAGCCCTTGAGGCCTGCAAAGTCGAGGTAGCGGGTTTGCTCCAGGTCCATCTGGCAGCCGTCGATGACGGCCTGCAGGTGGCGTTGCTCAATTCCGTAATCGCGGGTGTGCGGCATCAATGCCTGCATGACCGGGTGGGTTGGCTGGCCGCCAAAGGCCTTGGCCACTTCGGCCTGCCACCAGGCCAGTTTGGTGCGGGCCACGCCGGGGTCAGACACTTCGTCCACCACGTCATCCACTTCGCGGCAAAACGCATAGAACGCAGTAATCGCTGCGCGCCGGGGCGCGGGCAGGAACAAGAAGGCGTAATAGAAGCTGCTGCCCGAGGCAACGGCTTTTTGTTGGACGTACTGTTCCGGAGTCATGGGGCGGGATTGTCCCACGCGCTGTGTGGCCCGCACCCGAGAATCTGCGCGCCAGGGGCTTTGCCCGGCCCCTGGCGAGGGCATGCGGGGTTTAGAACGCGATCTGCTCTACACCGATGTCGCTGGGGCGACGCAGCGCTTCTTTCATGAAGATGCTGATTGGCAGGGTGCCTTGTTCGGAGCTGAACCACTTTTTGTACAAGGCCGCCATCTCGCCGTTCTGGATCATGCGGCGGGTCACGCGGTCCACCAGCTCCTTGAACTTGGGGTCGTCCTTGCGCAGGCCAATGCTGTAGGGCTCCACAGAGAGGCGTTTTTCCAGGAAGTGGTAGTCATCCATGGACTTGCCCAGGCGGGTGAGCGGGATCCAGATGCCTGCGTCGTCTGCAAAAGCGGCATCGGCCTCGCCCTTGGCCAACGCGTTCACGGCGTCCAGCGTGCTTTCCACCAGCACGTAGTTGAACTTGCGGTTGAAGGTGCGCTCATTGGCGCGCAGCAGGTTTTCGTTCGTGGTCTTGCCCTGCACGGCGATTTTCTTGCCCTGCAGATCGTCCAGCGTTTTGATGTTGGAGCTTTTGTGTACCAAAAATGCCGAAGACGCCACAAAGATATGGTGGCTGAAAGCAATTTCCTTCTGCCGTGCTGCGGTGTTGGCCGTGCCGCCGCATTCCAGATCCACCACGTTGTTTTTCACGTCGGTGATGCGGTTCTTGCCGTCCACCAGCAGATAGTTCACGCGCAGGTCGGGGCGCTTCAGCTCTTTTTTGATCTCTTCAAAGATTTGCAGACAGATGTCCACCGTGTAGCCCTGTACCTTGCCAGAGGCACTGTCTTTGTACGAGAAGGGCAGTGATTTCTCGCGGTGGCCCAGACGCAGCTCTCCGGAACTGGCAATACGTGAAATGGTGTCTTGTGCAAGTGCTGGCACGGTGGCCAGGCTGAGGGCGGCCATCAAGGCCCACTGGCGCAGTTTGGAAGGGTTTGACATGCTTGAGCAGGGGGAAAGGTGGGTAAAAAGGACGTGCCTTTTGTGCGTTGCAGCATCCATCCCCCCACCGTGATTGCCTCAGGGCCTACCGTGCGCAAACTTGCTTGCGCACCGTCAGCATTCCACAACGTTCACGGCCAGCCCGCCGCGCGAGGTCTCCTTGTATTTGCTCTTCATGTCGGCGCCGGTCTGCATCATGGTTTTGATGACCTTGTCGAGCGACACCACATGCTGGCCATCGCCGCGCAGGGCCATACGTGCGGCGTTGATGGCTTTGATGGCGCCCATGGCGTTGCGCTCAATGCAGGGGATTTGCACCTGCCCACCCACGGGGTCGCACGTCATGCCCAGGTTGTGTTCCATGCCGATTTCAGCGGCGTTTTCCACCTGTTCAGGCGTGCCGCCCATCACCGCCGCCAGCGCACCTGCGGCCATGGAGCATGCCACCCCCACCTCGCCCTGGCAGCCCACCTCGGCACCCGAAAGCGATGCGTTGATCTTGTAGATGATGCCAATGGCGCCCGCAGTGAGCAAAAAGGTGGCAATGCCCGCATCGTTCGCGCCGGGCAGGAACCGCACGTAGTAATGCAGCACTGCGGGGATGACCCCGGCGGCACCGTTGGTGGGGGCTGTGACCACGCGGCCGCCAGCGGCGTTTTCTTCGTTCACGGCCATGGCGTAGAGGTTCACCCAATCGAGCATCGACAGCGGGTCGCGCAGCGCGGCCTCGGGGTGGCTGCTCAGATTGCGGTGCAGCTCGGCCGCGCGGCGGCGCACATGCATGGGGCCGGGCAGGGTGCCGTTGGCCGCGCAGCCGCGTTGCACGGCCCCGGCCATGGTCTGCCAGATGCGCAGGAGCTGGCGTTGCACTTCGTCAGCACTGTGCCAGTGCTGCTCGTTGGCGGCAGTCACCTGGGCCATGCTCAAGCCCGTGGCGCGGCACTGCGCCAGTAGCTCGGCCCCGGTGCTGTAAGGGTAGGGCAGCCCCTGGCCATGCCCCTGGCTGCCGGAAGCAGCGGCCGCGCCAGGGTTGGTCACGCGCTGGCCTTGCTCGTCCACCACAAAGCCGCCGCCAATCGAGTAGTACTCGCGCACGGCGATTTCCTGGCCCTGCGCATCAAAGGCACGAAAACACAGGCCGTTGGGGTGGCGTGGCAGGCTTTTGCGCCGCAGCAGCATGTGTTCCTTGTCGATCCAGGGGATGCTGTGTTCGCCCAGCAGCGGCAGGCGTTGGCTGCTGCGAATCTGGGCCACGGTGGGCGCGATCTGGTTGGGGTCGATGGTGTCAGGCTCATGGCCTGCCAGGCCCAGCAGCACAGCGGTGTCGGTGCCGTGCCCGATGCCCGTGGCGGACAGTGATCCAAACAGCTCAGCCACCACATGGTGCACTGCCGCCAGCCCCACGGTGGCTTGCAGGTGGCATGAGAACTGTCGCGCAGCAATCATGGGGCCCACGGTGTGGGAGCTGGAGGGGCCGATGCCAATTTTGAAAAGGTCGAAGACGCTGACGGACATGGTGGTGCGAGGCCGTGGTTCGGGTTGTGATCCTGTCAAGGCTAGCGGCGCCGTGCTGCCGCCGCACGCGCGGAATCCCTGCCCCTCATACCGGTGGCGGCAAGGCGGGCCAGGGCGGCTGGCGTGCTGGGTTGCCTGCCAATCATCAATGATGCTATTAAAAATGTAGCTGCTTGCGCTTTTGGATAAAGCGCTAGAGCATGATTTGACTTGAATTTTTTCGGGCGGTTGAAGCCGCCGGGTTAGCGCCCGTTGTGGGGCATAAATCTTTCTTACATTGCCACGGCGCGGGCCAGCATCACGATCCAGTCCGGGGCATGCAGGCGGGGGCGGGTGTGCAGGCTGCCGCCTTGAAGGGCGTCCACCTTGTCCAGAATGCGCAGGCCGCCTTGCACCACCAGGCGCAGCTCCCACCCCATGCGCCCGGGCAGGCGGTGTACCAGGGGTGCGCCTTGCACCATCAGGGCCCTTGCCCAGTCGGCGCTGTCTTGAATCAGCCGTGCGTTCTGCGGCGTGGTCTGGCGTGCCAGCAGCTTGGCCTGGCAGGCGCCGTGGGCCGCGCAGTCGGCGCGGGGCAGGTAGTGGCGGCCGCGCGGAATGTCCACGCTCAAGTCCTGCCAGAAATTGGCCAGCTGCAAGGCTGTGCAGATGGCGTCGCTTTGCTGCAGTGCCTGGGCATCGCTCACGCCATACAGGTGCAGCAGCAAGCGGCCTACCGGGTTGGCAGAGCGGCGGCAGTAGTCCAGCAGTTCTGCCCGGTCGGCGTAGCCCTCGGCGTCACGCGTCTTTTCCACGTCTTGGGCGAAGGCGCTGAGCAGGTCGGCCAGCAGGTTCACAGGCAGCTGGTGCTGTTCGATCATGGCGCGCAGCGGAAGAAACACCGTCTCCCAACGCTCCGATGGTGCGTGCCCCTGGGCGACAGCTTGCAAGTCGGCCTCAAACGCTGCCAGGTCTTGCAGGCGCTGCGCTGGCGGGGCGTCGCCTTCGTCGGCAATGTCGTCGGCGGTGCGTGCAAAAGCGTAGATGGCCCGAATGGGCGGGCGCAGGCGGGGCGGGCACAGCAGCGACGCCACCGGAAAATTCTCATAGTGCGTGACTGCCGCTGCGGCCTGGGCCGCTGGGGCGGCCAAAGGGGTCGCAGAAGGGGCAGGGGAAGAGCGATTTTCAGGATTCATGGCGGCGTGGATTGTCGCTTGACAATGCCCGGGCCTTCTCATAGATTACTAACCGGTCAGTCAGTAGCTGTTTTGGCACTGTCTGACCAGGGCTGGTTGAAGGCCTCTCTCCTGAATAAATCACCGCTTTTGCAGCCCCGAAACAAGGGGTGGTTCCCGGTTGCGCCTGTCGCGCCGGTCCATCGCTGTGGCGTGCACGACTGTGTTGTCGTGCCCTATCGCGTGATTTGCCGGGGGAGGGGCCCATCGGCTTTGGCCTGGGCGCAGAGCAAGGGGCAGTCCAACTTGCACCGCCCGGTCGCACCATTTTTCATCACTGGATTTTCCATGCGTACACCTTCCGCTTCGCGGCCATTTCACGGGTTTCACAGGTATCTCATGCTTCTGGGCGCAGTGGCGCTGATGGCCGCTTGTTCGCGGCCTGCGCCGCCACAGGAGCCCGTGCGTGCCGTCAAGTTGATGACGGTGGGCGTGGGGGCGTTGGAGTCGCAGCTCGAATATGCGGGCGAGGTACGCGCCAGGGTGGAATCCCGCCTGGGCTTTCGCGTGGGCGGCAAGATCGTGCAGCGCCAGGCCGAACTGGGCCAGAGGGTGAAGGCTGGCGATGTGCTGGCGCAGCTGGACCCCAAGGACTACCAGTTGGCGGCTGAGGCTGCCCGCGCGCAATTGGCAGCAGCCACCACCCAGCGCGACTTGGCGGCGGCCGACTACAAGCGCTACGCAGCGCTGAAAGACCAGAATTTCATCAGCGGCGCCGAGCTGGAGCGGCGCGACACCGCCCTGAAGGCCGCGCAGGCCACTCTGGATCAGGCTCAGGCGCAACTGGCCTCGCAAGGCAACCAGGCCGCCTACACGCGGCTGGTGGCCGACGCGGCTGGCGTGGTGACCGGCATTGATGCTGAGCCAGGCCAGGTGGTGGCGGCAGGTGCGCCCGTGGTGCGCATCGCCCAGGACGGCGCCCGTGATGTGGTGTTTGCTGTGCCCGAGGACAAGGTGGCCGCCATGGCCCCCGGCCAGGAAGTGGCCGTGCGTGGCTGGGCCAATGGCAAGACGTTGGCGGGCAAGGTGCGCGAAGTGGCCGCCAGTGCCGACGCTGCCACCCGCACCTTCCAGGTCAAGGTGGCCATCGACCGCGCCGAAGCGCCGGCCCTGGGCTCCACCGTGTACGTCACCCCCAAGGCGCTGAGCCATGCCGGCACCCCCGCCATCAAGCTGCCCACCACGGCCTTGCGCCAGGAAGGGCAGTCCACCGCGGTGTGGGTATATGACCCAGCCACCAGCACCGTCAAGTCCCAGGTCATCCAGATTGCCACCGCCGATGGCAACGATGCCGTGGTGGCCTCTGGCCTCACGCCTGGCATGCAGGTGGTGGCCACCGGGGTGCATGTGCTCTCACCAGGGCAGAAGGTGACGGTATATCAGCCAAAAACGGCTGTAGCGCCCGTGAATCAAGCGCCAGTAGCTACTGATTCAGTAGCAAATAGCGCATCCCAGCCCGCTGCGAAGTAAGGCACACCATGAGCCAGAACCAACCAAAAGAGGGGTTCAACCTCTCCAAGTGGGCGCTCGACCACCCGGCGCTCACGCGCTACCTGATGGTCGTGCTGATGCTGCTGGGCTTCGCGGCCTATTTCCAGCTGGGGCAGGACGAAGACCCGCCCTTCACCTTCCGCGTGATGGTGGTGCGTACCTACTGGCCCGGCGCCACGGCGCAGCAGGTGGCCGAGCAGGTGACCGACAAGATCGAGCGCACGCTGCAGGAAGTGCCTTACGCCGACAAGATCCGCAGCTACTCCAAGCCAGGCGAGTCGCAGATCATCTTCCAGATCAAGGATTCATCGCGCCCGAACGAGGTGGCCAACATCTGGTACACGGTGCGCAAGAAGGTGGGCGACATGCGCTACACGCTGCCCACCGGCGTCCAGGGGCCTTTCTTCAACGATGAGTTCGGCGATGTGTATGGCGTGATCTACGCGCTGGAGTCCGAAGGCTTCAGCTACGCAGAGCTGAAGACCTTTGCCGACGATGTGCGCCAGCAACTGCTGCGGGTGCGCGATGTGGCCAAGGTCGAGCAGTTTGGCGTGCAGGACGAAAAGCTGTTTGTCGAAATCTCGCAAAAGCGCCTGTCGCAGCTGGGGCTGGATTTCAACCAGGTGCTGGCCCAGCTGGGCCAGCAAAACGCCGTGGAGTCGGCCGGGGCTGTGCAGACCCCGCTGGACCAGGTGCAGGTGCGTGTGGGCGGCCAGTTCAACGCCATTGAAGACCTGCGGGCCATGCCGATTCGCGGCCCGTCGGGTGCGCAGTTCCGCCTGGGCGATATTGCAGAGGTCAAGCGTGGCTACGTAGACCCGTCCACCGTGAAGGTGCGCCACCAGGGGCGTGAGGTGATTGCGCTGGGTATCTCGATGGCCAAGGGTGGCGACATCATTGCCCTGGGCAAGGCGCTGGAACAAGCCACGCAGCGCATCGGCAACTCGTTGCCAGCGGGCGTCAAGCTGGTCAATGTGCAAGACCAGCCCAAGGCCGTGTCCACATCGGTCAACGAATTTGTGAAGGTGCTGATCGAAGCCGTGGTCATCGTGCTGGCCGTGAGCTTCATCAGCCTGGGCCTGCACAAGCGCCCTGGCAACCACCCGCTGTGGAAGCGCTGGTACATCGACCCCCGGCCCGGCCTGGTGGTGTGCATCACCATTCCCATGGTGCTGGCCGTGACCTTTTTGGCCATGTGGTACTGGGGCATTGGCCTGCACAAGATTTCGCTGGGCTCGCTCATCATTGCGCTGGGCCTGCTGGTGGACGACGCCATCATCGCCGTCGAAATGATGGTGCTGAAGCTGGAAGAGGGCTACGACAAGGTGCGCGCCGCCACCTTTGCCTATGAGCTGACAGCCATGCCCATGCTGACGGGCACCCTGATCACGGCGGCTGGCTTTTTGCCGATTGGCATTGCCAAGTCGATGACGGGTGAATACACCTTCGCGATTTTTGCCGTGACGGTGATTTCGCTGGTGCTGTCATGGGTGGTGTCGGTGTACTTCGTGCCTTACCTGGGCACGCTGCTGCTCAAGGTGCCGCCCCATGTGCAGGCCGCCCAGGCCAACAAGGGCATCACCGACGACCCGCACGAGGTGTTTGACAGCCCGTTCTACACCGCCTTTCGGCGGCTGGTGGACTGGTGCGTGCAGCACCGCTGGATCACCATTGGACTCACGGCCCTGACCTTTGCCCTGGGCATTGTGGGCATGGGCAAGGTGCAGCAGCAGTTTTTCCCGGATTCCAGCCGTCTCGAAATCATGGTGGAAGTCTGGTTCCCTGAAGGCACATCGTTTGCGGGCAACGAAGAGGTCACCAAGCGGGTGGAGCAACGCCTGCTGACCGAAGCCGGTGTGAATTCCGTGACCACCTGGGTGGGTTCGGGCGTTCCACGTTTCTATCTGCCGCTGGACCAAGTGCTGCCGCAAACCAACGTGTCGCAGTTCATCGTCTTGCCCAAAGACCTGGCGGTGCGTGAATCGCTGCGCATCAAGCTGCCCACGCTGCTGGCACAGGAATTTCCTGAGGTGCGCGGGCGCGTGAAATTGCTGCCCAACGGCCCGCCCGTGGCCTACCCCGTTCAGTTCCGCGTGATGGGCCCTGACCCGGTGGTGCTGCGTGAGCGTGCTGATGAGGTGAAGGCTGCACTGCGCGCCAGCCCCGACATGCGCGGCGTGAACGACAACTGGAACGAGTCCGTGAAAGTGCTGCGCATGGAGGTGGACCAGGACAAGGCGCGTGCGCTGGGGGTCAGCAGCCAGTCCATCGCCCAAGCCGCCAAGATCATGCTGGCCGGCTCGCAGATCGGGCAGTTCCGCGAGGGTGACAAGCTCATCGACATCGTGCTGCGCCAGCCGCTGGACGAGCGCAACGCCATTACCGATATCGGTAGCGCTTATCTGCCCACGGCCTCGGGCAAGTCCATCCCGCTCACGCAAATTGCCAAGCCCGTGTTCACCTGGGAGCCTGGTGTGATGTGGCGCGAGAACCGTGACTACGCCATCACGGTGCAGGGGGATGTGACCGAAGGCATGCAGGGCGCCACAGTGACGGCCGCGCTGCTGCCCGGCCTGCGCGAGATCGAAGCCCGCTGGCATGCGGCAGGGCAGGGCGGCTATCGCATTGAAGTGGCCGGTGCCGTGGAGGAAAGCTCCAAGGGGTCTGCGTCGATTGCGGCAGGCATTCCGATCATGCTGTTCATTACCTTCACGCTGTTGATGCTGCAACTGCACAGCTTCAGTCGCGCGATGCTCGTCTTCCTGACCGGCCCGCTGGGGCTGGCTGGGGTGGCTGGGGCGTTGCTGCTGCTGAACCGTCCGTTTGGCTTTGTGGCGTTGCTGGGGGTGATTGCCCTCATGGGCATGATCCAGCGCAATTCGGTGATCCTCATCGACCAGATCGAGCAAGACCGTGCACGCGGCGTGCCTGCGTGGGATGCGATTGTGGAGTCGGCTGTGCGCCGTCTGCGCCCCATCGTGCTGACTGCCGCGGCGGCGGTGCTGGCCATGATTCCCTTGTCGCGCAGTGTTTTCTGGGGTCCGATGGCTGTGGCCATCATGGGTGGCTTGGTGGTCGCTACCGTGCTCACTTTGCTGGCTTTGCCAGCGATGTACGCAGCGTGGTTCAGGGTGCGTCGCCCGGCTCCTGAAGTACTTTGAAGAAAGGTTTCGGTCAGCCGCCCCGCACATCAGGGTAAAATAGAAGGTTGACCGATTTCACACAGGCGGCGAGCCGTGCTTGCCGCCTGTTTGTTTGTAGAACCGCGCGGGTGGCGAAATTGGTAGACGCACCAGGTTTAGGTCCTGACGCCAGCAATGGTGTGGGGGTTCGAGTCCCCCCCCGCGCACCATCCATGTGAGACTTTGCGGAACACGGCGCTGCTGCGCTGCAGCCAGCACGATCCACATTCATAAGAGGAATAGCCATGGCCGTTACTGTTGAAACCCTTGAAAAGCTCGAGCGCAAGATCACGCTGAGCGTGCCCGTTACCTTGATTCAGGCTGAAGTGGACTCGCGCCTGAAGCGCCTGGCCCGCACGGTCAAGATGGACGGTTTCCGTCCTGGCAAGGTGCCCATGAATGTGGTGGCTCAGCGCTATGGCTACTCGGTTCAGTACGAAGTGCTGAATGACAAGGTGGGCGAGGCTTTTGCCGTGGCCGCCAATGAAGCCAATCTGCGTGTGGCGGGTCAGCCCCGTATCACGGAAAAAGAAGGCGCTCCTGAAGGTCAAGTCACTTTCGACGCCGTTTTCGAAGTGTTCCCTGAAGTCAAGATCGCCGATCTGTCGGATGCCGAAGTCGAAAAGCTGTCGGCTGAAGTGACCGATGCCGCTATCGACAAGACCATCGACATCCTGCGCAAGCAGCGCCGCAGCTTCGCCCAGCGCGCGCTGGACGCTGCCGCCCAGGACGGTGATCGCGTGGCTGTGGACTTCGAAGGCAAGATCGACGGCGAACCCTTTGAAGGCGGCAAGGCAGAGGGCTTCCAGTTCCTGGTGGGCGAAGGCCAGATGCTCAAGGAATTCGAAGACGCTGTGCGTGGCATGAAGGCCGGTGAAAGCAAGACTTTCCCGCTGGCTTTCCCTGCCGATTACCACGGCAAGGAAGTGGCTGGCAAGACTGCTGATTTCCTGGTCACCGTCAAAAAGATTGAAGCTGCTCACTTGCCTGAAGTGAACGACGCCCTGGCAAAGTCTCTGGGCATTGCTGACGGCTCCGTCGAAGGCCTGCGCGCAGACATCAAAAAGAACCTCGAGCGTGAAGTCAAGTTCCGTCTGCTGGCTCGCAACAAGCAAGCCGTGATGGACGCCCTGGTGGCCAAGGCTGAGCTGGATCTGCCCAACGCCAGCGTGCAAGCCGAAATCGCCCGCCTGATGGAAGGTGCCCGTGCCGAGCTGAAGCAGCGCGGCATCAAGGACGCCGACAAGGCAGAAATCCCTGAAGACGTGTTCCGCCCCCAGGCTGAGCGCCGTGTGCGCTTGGGTCTGGTTGTTGCTGAGCTGGTGCGTGCCAACGAACTGCAAGCCAAGCCCGAGCAACTGAAGGCCCACATCGACGAGCTGGCTGCCAGCTACGAGAAGCCTGAAGACGTGGTGCGCTGGTACTTCGGTGACCGCCAGCGTCTGGCAGAAGTGGAAGCCGTGGTGATCGAAAATAACGTGACCGAGTTCGTGCTGAGCAAGGCCAAGGTGGTTGAAAAGGCCGTGTCGTTCGACGAGTTGATGGGCCAGGGCTGAAGCCCTGCTGCTGGCCATTTCCTACGGAATTGAGCTGGCAGTAATGCCAACCAAGGGGCTTGTGCTTTTGCGCACAGGCCCCAATTCATTTCTGGGTACAGTACCTGCTTGACTGGAGAAAACATGAGCGCATTGGAAACACAAGGCCTGGGCATGATCCCCATGGTCATCGAGCAGTCTGGCCGTGGTGAACGGTCGTATGACATTTACTCGCGCCTGCTCAAGGAGCGCGTGATTTTCTTGGTAGGGCCTGTCAACGACCAGACTGCCAATCTGGTGGTGGCGCAGTTGCTGTTCCTTGAGAGCGAAAATCCTGACAAGGACATTTCGTTCTACATCAACTCGCCTGGCGGTTCCGTCAGCGCGGGCATGGCGATTTTCGACACGATGAACTTCATCAAGCCTGATGTGTCAACGCTATGCACCGGTATGGCTGCCAGCATGGGCGCCTTTTTGTTGGCAGCAGGTGCCAAAGGCAAACGCTTTGCACTGCCCAACTCCAAGGTCATGATCCACCAGCCTCTGGGCGGTATGCAGGGGCAGGCCACTGAAATTGAGATCCACGCCCGTGAGATTCTCAAGACCCGTGAGCAACTGAACAAAATCCTGGCCGAACGCACAGGCCAGCCGCTGGAGAAGATCCAGCGCGACACGGAGCGCGACTATTTCCTGTCTGCCGATGAAGCCAAGGATTACGGCTTGGTGGATCAGGTGATCAGCCAGCGCGCCTGAACCCGGTAGCACACTGGGCGGCGTTTTCCCTTGGGGAAGACGCCGTTTTTATTTGGTTATCATCCCGACAACTTTCCGTAACAAGGCATTGCCCCATGGCCGAGAAAAAAGGCTCCTCCAGCGAAAAAACCCTTTACTGCTCCTTCTGCGGTAAAAGCCAGCACGAAGTCAAAAAGCTGATCGCTGGTCCTTCGGTCTTTATCTGTGATGAGTGCATTGACCTTTGCAATGAAATCATCCGTGATGAGTTGCCGGTGGGCGAGTTGTCCAAGGATGCGCGAAGTGACCTGCCGACGCCGGCTGAGATCAAGACCAATCTTGACAACTATGTGATCGGCCAAGACGTAGCCAAGCGAACGCTTGCTGTGGCCGTGTACAACCATTACAAGCGTTTGCGTCACAAGGACAAGGCGCTCAAGGACGATGTTGAGCTCTCGAAGAGCAATATCTTGCTGATTGGCCCCACGGGCTCTGGCAAGACTTTGCTGGCCCAGACACTCGCGCGCATGCTGGATGTGCCTTTTGTCATGGCCGATGCCACCACGCTGACCGAAGCTGGCTACGTGGGCGAGGACGTAGAAAACATCGTGCAGAAGTTGCTGCAGAGCTGCAATTACGATGTGGAGCGTGCCCAGCGCGGCATCGTTTACATCGATGAGATCGACAAGATTTCTCGCAAATCTGACAACCCCTCCATCACCCGTGACGTATCTGGCGAAGGCGTTCAGCAGGCATTGCTCAAGCTGATCGAAGGAACCATGGCGAGCGTGCCTCCCCAAGGCGGCCGTAAGCATCCCAACCAGGATTTCTTGCAGATCGACACGACCAACATCTTGTTCATTTGCGGTGGTGCGTTTGCCGGTCTGGAGAAGGTCATCGAAAACCGTACCGAGGCTTCTGGCATCGGTTTTGGTGCGGCAGTGCGCAGCAAGAAGCAGCGGTCGCTGACGGATGTGTTCCAGGAGATCGAACCTGAAGACCTGATCAAGTTTGGCATCATCCCTGAGCTGGTAGGCCGTATGCCGGTGGTGGCGGCGCTGGCTGAGTTGAGCGAAGACGCGCTGGTGCAGATCCTGACAGAGCCCAAGAACGCGCTCGTCAAACAGTACAGCAAGCTCCTCTCCATGGAAGGTGTGGAGCTGGAGATTCGCCCAGCGGCCTTGAAGGCAATTGCGCGCAAGGCGTTGGCACGCAAGACGGGTGCGCGCGGTTTGCGATCCATCCTGGAGCAATCGCTCATTGGCACCATGTTTGACCTGCCCAACACCAGCAATGTTGAGAAAGTGGTTGTTGACGAGGCAACCATCGAAGAAAACAAGCCGCCGCTTCTCGTGTACCGCGAAGCGGCCAAGAAGGCCTGAGATGCCCGGTACGGGCTTGCACCCAGCAGCCCTTTCTTTCAGCAACCCTTGCGCCAGTGCGGCTGCGTGCAAGGGTTGAAAATCCCCATATGTGGACCATATTCCACAGAGTTAACTGAGGATTTCCATGTCCGGACATACCCCCCTCCCAGCCACCCCCCTTGACCTTCCACTGTTGCCCTTGCGTGATGTGGTGGTGTTCCCCCATATGGTTATCCCCCTCTTTGTGGGAAGACCCAAAAGCATCAAGGCGTTGGAGTTGGCCATGGAAGCCGAGCGGCGCATTATGTTGGTCGCCCAGAAGGCAGCCGCCAAAGACGAGCCTTCGGTGTCTGATATGTTTGATGTCGGCTGTGTCTCGACCATCTTGCAGATGCTCAAACTTCCCGACGGCACCGTCAAGGTGCTGGTGGAAGGCCAGCAGCGTGCCTTGGTCTCCTCCATAGAGGATGCAGAAACCCATTTCAACGCTACGGTGACGCCAGTTGCCCCTGCTGCTGACGAAGCCAAGTCGAGTGAAATTGAGGCTTTGCGTCGAGCAGTGATGCAGCAGTTTGACCAATACGTCAAACTGAACAAAAAGATCCCACCCGAGATTTTGACGTCGATCGCCAGCATCGATGATCCGGGCCGTTTGGCCGACACCATTGCGGCCCATCTGCCTCTGAAGCTTGAGAACAAGCAGGTGGTACTGGACCTCTCCGATGTGAAGGCTCGCCTTGAGAATCTGTTCGAGCAGCTTGATCGTGAAGTCGACATCCTGAACGTTGACAAGAAAATCCGTGGGCGCGTGAAGCGCCAGATGGAGAAGAACCAGCGCGACTTCTATCTGAATGAGCAGGTCAAAGCCATCCAGAAAGAATTGGGTGAGGGCGACGACGGCGCGGACATCGAAGAGATTGAGAAGAAGATCAAGCTCGCCAAGATGCCTGCCGAGGCTCGCAAGAAGGCAGAAGCTGAATTGAAAAAG
>NZ_CAXIAK010000038.1:0-32734 GCF_964021665.1 uncultured Acidovorax sp. | reverse complement strand
ACGATGGTGCTTGCAATTGCTCATTCGGGGTAGATGGGGTGGCTGGACGGATACGCAGCACGTTGGCATTCATGCCATGTTCACGCGCCGTGGCGGCAATGGATGCGCCGGGCTGCTGGCACGCGGCGATCAGTTCAGCCTTGAATTGCGCGCTGTAGACCCGGCGAGTGCGGGGGACACAGGAGCGCGAGTTGGGAATCTCTTGAGACATGGTGTGCACGATGGTTTACGTGGACACGATGGTGCTTGCAATTGCTCATTCGGGGTAGATGGGGTGGCTGGACGGATACTGAAGTTCCCCCGCCTACATGTATCTACGCATTTCCACGACTTCAGGATGGTTGCTGCGCGGATACGAGCGGCCGATCTGACGGCACGCTACCGCTCGCAAGATACCGATATAAGGCCAACCCCAACAACGGTGGGCCTAAGCTGGGCATAAAAGGGATAGATGGCGCGAACAGCTTCGGTGCAGACAGCACCTCACCGGGCTGGATACGCACAGTGGCAGAGCTCATGCGCCACGCCCGGTCCTCCCCCCACGAAAGCAGCGGCGCAGACCCGGGCAAGCGTCTATTGCAGCGGCTCTTTCAGTGCTGGGGGCAGCGGCAGCACCGGAATGCCCTCTTCCAGCAGCTGCAGCGTTTGATCAATGTTTGCTTGCCCACGAATGGGGCGTTGGTCAGCTTCACCCCAATGCATTTTGCGGGCTTCTTCGGTGAAGCGTTCGCCCACGTCCTCAGACTGAGCAACAGCTTGCCGCATCCGCTGCAGCCACGCCGCAGCCTGCGAAGCGTCTGAGGGTAGCTGAGGCGGTGGCGAAGGTTCGGCGGTGGGCACCGGAGCTCTGGCTGACGCCGAAGCGCGCAAATTCAGGCGCGGAGCGCTGAGGCGTTTTTGTATCTGGTCATCCCCACACAGAGGGCACTGAACCAGCCCTTTGCCAAGCTGGGATTGGAAGTCTTCCTCTGACGCAAACCAGCCTTCAAAGACATGTTCGCTACGGCAGTGCAGATCCAACACCTTCATGGTGACAATCGCTCAGAAGGAAAAAGCTCGGCAGACTCAGCTATGGCGGCGCAATAGATACCGGTACACAAAGCCCGGAAACGCCAGCGTGAGAAACAACGTACCGGTGATGGCGTAGAACTCCCACCCCTGGGGAGCATTCTGGCCAGCACGACGCTCCAGCAACATCGCAAAGCCGCCCACCAGAAAGTACAAGACGACCAGTTCCACCAAACGGATGAGCAACCCTTTGCGAGGCGAAGCCACAGGCCCCACCAACGCCACCCGGTGGTTGAGGAAAGGCAAGTTGGCCGCCACCAGAGCAGCCAAAATCACCAGCCAAATGGCAGCGGTCTGTGACACAGACGCCTCAGGTCGCCAGGGCGCGGACGATAGCGTCAGCGCACAGTGCCATCAAACCGCCTGGCAACAAGCCCAACACCAGCACCAATGCGCCGTTCAAAGTCAAGACAAACCGAACGTCGAGCGGAGCGGATACGCTGGTGGCGGTCAATGGCGCGTCGAAATACATCACCTTCACGACGCGCAGGTAATAGAACGCACCGATCAGCGACATAACCACTGCAAACACGGCCAGCGCGATGTAAGCGGTCTGCCCAGAAGCCAGCAACGACTGCAGCACCGCCAGCTTGGCGTAGAAGCCCACCAATGGCGGAATACCAGCCATGGAGAACAGTGTAATAGACATCACACGTGCCAAGACGTGGATGCGATGGATGTAGCCGGCAAGCTCCGAGATCTCTTCGCTTACAAACCCTTCGCGAGCCAACATCAGAATGACACCGAACGTGGCCAAGGTGGTCAGCACATAGGTCACGACGTAGAACATCGAAGCGCTGTATGCGTTCTCAGCCACGGCCGAATTCACCTGCCCGTTGATCACCCCGGACAGCAGCCCTAGCAACACAAAGCCCATTTGAGAAATGGTCGAGTACGCCAGCATCCGCTTGAGATTGGTCTGCGCGATGGCGGCCAGGTTACCAATCAACAGCGAGCCGATGGCGAGCACCGCCAACATTTGCTGCCAATCGATGGCCAAAGGCAGCAGTCCGTCTACCAGCAAGCGCATGGTGATGGCGAACGCAGCCAGCTTGGGTGCGCTACCGATCATCAGTGTGATAGCTGTGGGAGCACCTTGGTACACATCAGGAATCCACATGTGGAAGGGAACCACACCCAGCTTGAAGGCCAAGCCAGCCACGACAAACACCAAACCGAACACCAGCACCTGGTGCTTGACTTGGCCCGAAAGCACGGCCTTGAACACTTGCCCGATATCCAAAGAACCTGTGGCGCCATAGAGCATGGACAGGCCGTAGAGCAAGAAACCGCTGGCCATGGCACCCAGCACGAAATACTTCATGGCCGCTTCGGTCGCGGTCGCATTGTCGCGGCGCAAGGCCACCAGGGCGTAGCTGGACAGCGTCAGCAGCTCCAAGCCCAGGTAAATGACCAGGAAGTTGTTGCCTGAGATCATGATGAACATGCCCAGCAAGGCAAACATCGACAGCGTGAACATTTCGCCGCCGCGCAGCATGTCGCGGTCTGCAGCGTAGGGGCGTGAGTAGACCAAGGTCACCATGACTGCAATCGTGGCAAAGCACTTGAGCCAATTGCCCATGGCGTCACTGACCACCATGTTGCCGAAACCATAAAAGGTGTTGCCACTGCTGGCGTAGACACCTTCGAGGGCAGCCACCACAGCCAGTGTCAGCATGGTCAGCACATAGGTTGCCGTGCGACGGGGGCTCTTCACCCACAGGTCAACCAGCGCGATCACGCAGGCCATCACAAGAAGCACGATCTCGGGGTAGACCGCAAGCCAGCTGATGTTGTCAATCATCTCAAATCTCTCTGTTCTGTCTGTCGGTCAGTTCAGCTTTTGCAGGGCCACATGCTTGAGCAATTCAGCCACCGAGGCATCCATCACATCCGTGAAGGGGCGTGGGTACAAGCCCATTGCCAGGACGGCAATCGCCAACAGCGACAGAATCAGAAACTCGCGGCTGCCGATATCGGTCAGTTCCTTGACGTGGCTGTTTCCCACGGGGCCCAGATAGACACGCTTGAACATCCACAGTGTGTAGGCAGCGCCAAAAATCAACGCAGTTGCAGCAGCCAGGCCAATCCAGAAATTCGCTTTGACAGCGCCCAGAATCACCATCCACTCGCCCACAAAACCAGCAGTGCCCGGCAACCCGCAGTTGGCCATGGCAAACAACAATGCAAACGCAGTGAAGTTGGGCATGGTGTTGACCACACCGCCGTAGGCTGCAATCTCACGCGAGTGAACGCGGTCGTACAGCACGCCGATGGACAGGAACATGGCACCTGACACAAAGCCGTGCGCAATCATCTGAACCAAGCCGCCAGAGACGCCCAGGTCATTGAAGATGAAGAAGCCCAGCGTGACAAAGCCCATGTGTGCGACCGAAGAGTACGCCACCAGTTTCTTCATGTCTTTCTGGACCATGGCAACCAAACCGACATAGATCACAGCGACCAAAGACAGGGCAATCATCAGCCATGCCCATTCGCGCGAGGCATCTGGAGCAATGGGCAGCGAGAAGCGCAGGAAACCATAGGCGCCCAGCTTCAGCATGATGGCCGCCAGCACGGCGGAACCACCCGTAGGAGCCTCCACGTGCACGTCAGGCAACCAAGTGTGCACAGGCCACATCGGCACCTTGACTGCAAACGCTGCAAAGAAAGCGAAGAACAACAGTGTCTGGGCCGTGCTGCTCAGTGGCATCTTGTGCCAGGCTGCAATATCAAAGCTGCCACCTGATTGGTTGTACAGGTAGATCAGCGCGATCAGCATCAACAGGGAGCCGAGCAGCGTGTACAGGAAGAACTTGAAGGCCGCGTAGATCTTGTTTGGACCACCCCAGATACCGATGATCAGGTACATCGGGATCAGCGTGGCTTCAAAAAAGACGTAGAACAACATGCCGTCCAAGGCCGTGAACACGCCAATCATCAGCCCCGACAAAATCAGGAAAGCGCCCATGTACTGGTTGACGCGCTCTGTAATGGACTCCCAGGAGGCCAACACCACAATCACTGTGATGAAAGCTGTCAGGGGCACGAACCAAAACGAAATACCGTCAACGCCCAGGTGGTAGTTGATATTGAAGCGCTCGATCCAAACCGCTTTCTCCACGAACTGCATGGCAGCAGTACCCGTCTGAAAGCCGCCATACAAAGGCAGGGTCACCAGCAGACCGGCCAGCGCACCAATCAATGCAATCCAACGCACTGCACGCGCGTGCTCATCGCGCCCCAAAGCGAGCAAAACGGCACCAAAAACGATAGGCGTCCAGATTGCGAGACTCAACAACGAACTCATTTTGTTGTTTTCCTTATTTGATGAGTTGCATGAAGAAGTCGCCCCAGACAAACCAAGTCATCAGTGCGAACACACCCAGAATCATCACCAAGGCGTAGTGGAAGATAAATCCCGACTGAACCCAGCGCACCACGCCAGAAATAGCGCCGACCAGCTTCCACGAGCCGTTCACCACCCCTCCATCGATGATGGCCTGATCGCCGACCTTCCAGAGGCCAACACCCAAGGCACGAGCTCCCTTAGCCAAGATGTTCTCGTTGATCCAGTCGAGGTAGTACTTGTTTTCCAGCAGGCGGTACAGAGGCTGTACGCGCGCCTTGATGCCTGCGGGCAAAGCGGGGTTGACCATGTACATGTAGTACGACAAGGCCACCCCAGCTAAAGCCAGCCAGAACGGTGCAGTTTGGAGACCGTGCAACGCCATCGCCACGGGGCCGTGGAAAATCTCGCCCAGTTTGGCCATTGCAGGGTGCTTGGCTGCATCCACAAAAATCACGTCTTTGAAGAAATCGCCAAACAACATGGGCTGAATGAACATGAAACCCACCACCACCGATGGGATGGCCAGTAGCACGAGAGGAACCGTCACCACCCAAGGAGATTCGTGGGGCTCATGATGGTCATCATGCCCGTGGTGGTCACCATGGTGAGCATCAGGGTTCTGGTCAAACCGCTCCTTGCCATGGAAGACCAAGAAATACATGCGGAACGAATAGAACGCGGTCACGAAGACGCCAGCCAGCACCGCGAAATGCGCGAACCCAGCAGCAGGAAGATGGCTGAAATGCACGGCCTCAATGATGCTGTCCTTGGAGTAGAAACCCGAGAACAGTGGAGTACCAATCAACGCCAGGGAACCAAGCAACGAAGTGATCCAGGTGATCGGCATGTACTTGCGTACGCCACCCATCCAGCGGATATCCTGGTTGTGGTGCATGCCCATGATGACGGAGCCAGCGCCCAGGAACAGCAGAGCCTTGAAAAACGCGTGCGTCATCAGATGGAACACGGCCACCGAATAAGCGGAAGCGCCCAATGCCACCGTCATGTAACCCAACTGCGACAGCGTGGAATAAGCCACCACGCGCTTGATGTCGTTTTGGATGATGCCCAGGAAACCCATGAACAGCGCTGTGATGGAACCAATCACCAGGATGAAATTCAGAGCGGTGTCTGACAATTCAAACAAGGGCGACATGCGCGATACCATGAAAATGCCAGCAGTCACCATCGTGGCCGCGTGAATCAACGCAGAAATGGGAGTGGGACCTTCCATCGAGTCAGGCAGCCACACATGCAGCGGAAACTGCGCCGACTTGCCCATGGCGCCGATGAACAGGCAGATGCAAATCACTGTGACCAGCATCCAGCCAGTGCCTGGGAAGTTCAGAGCGCCAAGTTCGTTCGATTTCGCGAAGATTTCACCGTAATTCAAGGTGCCTGTGTATGCGGCGATCAAACCGATACCCAGAATGAACCCAAAGTCACCGACCCGATTCACCAAAAAAGCCTTCATGTTGGCAAAAATGGCCGACGGCTTGTTGAACCAGAAACCGATCAGAAGATAAGAGACCAGGCCTACTGCCTCCCAGCCGAAGAACAGCTGCAGCAGGTTGTTGCTCATGACCAGCATGAGCATGGAGAAAGTGAACAGCGAAATGTAGGCAAAGAAGCGGTTGTAGCCGTCGTCTTCCTCCATGTAACCGATGGTGTAGATATGGACCATCAGCGACACAAAAGTAACCACGACCATCATCATGGCGGTCAGGCTGTCAACCAGAAAGCCCACTTCCATCTTGAGACCACCAACCACCATCCACGTGTACAGCGTCTCGTTGAAGCGCGCGCCATCCAATGCAACGCTCTTGAGCGTCATGGCAGAGAGAATAAAGGCAACCAGCACACCCAGGATCGTCAGCGTGTGGCTGAGGCGACGCCCAATCCAGTTGCCGCCAAAGGTTGTACCGAATACGCCAGCCAGCAAAGCGCCCGCCAGCGGAGCCAGCGGAACAGCCAGGAGCGTTGAAGCAGAGAGGGTTTGACTCATTCTTGAGAACCTAGGGAATACGGGTGGCTCATCAACCCTTGAGGGTGTTGAGGTCTTCTGCGTTGATGCTGGTCTTGTTTCGGAACAGCAGCACCAGAATGGCCAGCCCGATAGCGGACTCAGCTGCGGCCACGGTCAAGATAAAAAACACGAACACCTGCCCGTGCATGTCATCCAGATAATGGGAGAACGCGACAAAGTTCATGTTGACGGCCAGCAGCATCAGCTCAATCGCCATCAACAAAACAATCAGGTTCTTGCGGTTCAGAAAAATGCCGATGACCGACAAAGCAAACAGCATCGCACCCAGCGACAGAAAATGCCCCAAAGTCAAAGTCATGCTTTTTTCTCCTCGACTGGCGCCGCTTCTGGCAAAGGTTCGGATGGTTTCTGCGTAGCAGCCACCTTCACCACTTCCAGACGGTCGCGAGCGCGAACACGAACCTGGTTCGCAGGGTTGATCGCCTTGCTGTCCTTGCGCTGGCGCAGCGTCAGGGCAATGGCAGCGATCATGGCCACCAGCAGAATCACAGCAGCGATTTCAACGGGGTACAGGTACTGTGTGTACAGCAGCTTACCCAGCGCCTTGGTGTTGGAATATTGGACGACCTGCCCTGCAGCATCCAACAAAGGAGCTACAGCCTTCGGCTCCTCAAGGCCGCGGAAGCCGCCCATGAGCACAGCAGCCATCTCCAGCGCAATCAAGGCGCCTACCGTTGCTGCCAGAGGGAAGTGCTTCCAGAAACCCTTGCGCACAGTGTCGATGTGAATATCCAGCATCATCACCACGAAAAGGAATAGCACCATCACGGCGCCCAAATAGACCAGCACCAGTGCGATAGCGAGAAACTCTGCCTTCAGAAGCAACCAAACAGCTGCCGCCTGGGAGAAAGCAAGAATGAGATACAGCACCGCATGCACGGGGTTACGTGCGGTGATGACGCGGAAGGCTGCAAAGAGCAGCACAACCGAGAACAGATAAAAGAAACCAGTCTTGGCATCCATGGATCGGGTCTTTATAGAGAGTCTGGCAAACAGGCTGAGTCCAACACCGATCAGCGGTATTTGGCGTCTGCAGCCTTGGCCGCAGCAATTTCGCCTTCGTAGCGGTCACCCACTGCCAAGAGCATGTCCTTCGTGAAATACAGGTCGCCCCGCTTTTCGCCGTGGTACTCGAAAATGTGCGTTTCCACAATGGAATCCACTGGGCAACTTTCTTCGCAAAAGCCGCAGAAGATGCACTTCGTCAAATCGATGTCATACCGGGTGGTGCGACGCGAACCATCATCACGGACGTCTGATTCAATCGTGATGGCCATCGCAGGGCAGACAGCTTCGCAGAGCTTGCAAGCAATGCAGCGCTCTTCCCCATTTTCATAGCGACGCAGTGCGTGAAGACCACGGAACCGAGGGGACAGAGGTGTCTTTTCCTCAGGGAATTGAACGGTCACCTTGCGGCGGAATGCATAACGCCCCGTAAGGGCCATGCCCTTGAGCAATTCCACGAGCATGAAGCTCTTGAGGAAGTCTTTGAAAGAGAAAGGTGCAGCAGCAACAACGGCAGTCATTTGTGTCCCCGCTTATTTCCAGATATTCCAGGGCGAGAGCAACCACCCGCCCACCAGTACCAGGCACACCAACGTGACTGGAATGAAAATCTTCCAGCCCAGACGCATGATCTGGTCATAGCGGAAGCGAGGAAACGTGGCACGGATCCAGATGAACATCGAGACGACCAAGAACGTCTTGGCTGCCAACCACACCCATCCGGGAATGAAGGCCAAGGCGTCAAATGGAGGCAGCCATCCGCCCAGGAACATCAGCACGGCAAGAATGGACACCAGCCACATGCTCGCGTATTCCGCCAAGAAGAAAATGGCGAAACCCATACCCGAATATTCAACCATGTGTCCGGCCACAATTTCTGCCTCGCCCTCGACCACGTCGAACGGGTGACGATTGGTCTCAGCAACTCCGGAAATCAGATAAACCAAGAAAATCGGCAGAAGGGGCAACCAGTTCCAGGACAACAGCCCAAAACCGTGCGACGCCGCCCAACCTCGGGCTTGGCTTGCAACGATTTCTGTCAGGTTCATGCTGCCTGACACCATGATCACGATCAGGAAGCAAAAGCCCATCGCGATTTCATAGCTCACCATCTGCGCAGACGCACGCAGCGCACCCAAGAAGGCGTACTTCGAGTTGGAAGCCCAACCCGCGATGATGACGCCGTACACCTCAATCGATGTGATGGCCATTACCAGCAAAAGACCCGCATTGACGTTGGCCAGAGCCACATCAGGACCGAAGGGAATTGCGACCCAGGCCGCCAACGCTGGCATGATCGCCATCACGGGCCCCAGAACAAACAAACCCTTGCTTGCTGCTGTGGGCTGAATAATTTCCTTGGTCAGAAGCTTCAGTGCGTCAGCAATCGGCTGCAACAGTCCCAACGGTCCGACACGGTTGGGGCCATGACGTACTTGCATGAAACCCAAGAGCTTGCGCTCCCACAGCGTCAGATAGGCCACGGCGCCCATCAGGGGAGCCAGAATGCAAACGATCTTCAGCAAGATCCAAAGAACAGGCCATGCCGCGGCTGTCCACCAGCCGAAGGGAAGCAGGCCAAGGCCGGCGTTATAGAGCGCGTCAATCATGCTGCCACCTCTTCACGTGCCATACGCGCATCTGCGGTCAATTGCAAAGATGGGGAGCGACGCACCAGACCGTCCAACTGGTAGATAGAAGCCACCACGGGTTCACCTACAGCACCGGAGACCGAAGCAGTCACGCCGCCAGTCACCGCATTGGACAATTGAGCCGCATCGATCCGGGAGAACGCGCCAGGTGCAGCGTTCGTGGCGCGAGCCAGGACATCCTGCGACGTTTCGAAATCAAAGCCAGGAATCTCCAGCATATTGGCCAATACGCGGAGCACCTTCCAAGCAGGCCGCGTATCGCCCAAAGGACGCACGACTGCATGGAAGCTCTGCAGGCGCCCTTCCGCATTGATGAAGCTACCCGAGGTTTCGGTGAATGGGGCGATAGGCAGGAGAACATCGCTGAACTCCATGTTGGCTTTGAATGGACTCAAGGTGACAACCATTTCGGCGCCTGAGAGCGCGTCGGTGGCGCGTGCGCCGACCGAAGAGTCGTGCACAGGCTCGTTGTTCAGAAGGAGAACCGCCTTGAGACCACCCGACAACATCTGGGCCGCGTTCAAACCACCCTTGACGGGATGGGCACCCACGAACTGTGCACCGACGGTGTTAGCAGCTTCAGTCAAATAGCCAACCGTGGCACCGGTGTGCTCACCAATCCAATTGGCCAGAGCCAGCAACTGCGTAGCTTGGGCATGGTGTGCTGCGGCGTTGCCCAACAGCACCGCTTTGCGCTCACCCGCCATCAGCGAACGCGCGACAGCTGTAGCAGCGTCATCGATAACAAACGAACCGGCGGGCCCCGCCACACCCTTTTCTTGTGCAACCGCTGCCGCAATACCGCCCAGTGCCTGCATCCATTGGGAGGCCGCGTGCTTCAAGAGGTGCTTGACAGGAATGGCCCAGTCACGCTCAACCGAATCCAGTGCGATGACTTGGCAACCATGGCGAGCCGCCTGGCGAATCCGTTGTGCAAACAGAGGATGATCCTTACGCAAATTGGACCCCACCACCAAAACGCTCTGCAGCGTGGAGAGCGATGCAATGGAGGTGCCCAACCAGCGGATACCTTCTGGAGCGCTGAATTCAGCGTTGCGCAGACGGTAGTCGATGTTGTCACTGCCCAAGCCGCGCACCAATGCACCCGCCAAATACAACTCTTCCACGGTGCTGTGCGGACTCACCAGCGCGCCGATGGACTCGGCGCCATGGTCATGGCGAATGTTCTTGAGGCCGTTGGCAACGTACTCCAGTGCTGTTTGCCAGTCCACTTCCTTCCAAACACCGCCCTGCTTCAGCATGGGCTGAGTGAGGCGATCTTCGCCATTGAGCGCTTCATAGGAAAAACGGTCACGGTCCGCGATCCAGCACTCATTCACTGCTTCGTTCTCAAACGGAACGACGCGCATCACCTTGTGGTTTTTGACCTGGACGATCAAGTTTGCACCGGTAGAGTCATGTGGGCTCACAGAGCGGCGGCGGGACAACTCCCAGCTGCGCGCGCTGTAGCGGAAGGGCTTGCTCGTCAATGCGCCGACGGGACAGATATCAATCATGTTGCCCGACAACTCGGAATCCACCGTGTCACCACTCACCGTGGTGATTTCGGAATGCTCACCACGATGGATCATGCCCAGTTCCATGACGCCAGCCACTTCTTGGCCAAAGCGCACGCAGCGGGTGCAATGAATGCAGCGGCTCATCTCCTCCATGGAGATCAATGGGCCCACATCTTTGTGCAGCACAACACGCTTTTCTTCTTCGTAACGCGAAGAAGAGCCGCCATAACCTACAGCCAAGTCCTGCAACTGGCATTCACCACCTTGATCGCAAATGGGGCAATCCAGCGGGTGATTGATCAGGAGAAATTCCATCACCGACTTCTGGGCCTTGATCGCCTTGTCGGATTTGGTACGGACCACCATGCCTTGCGTCACGGGCGTTGCGCAAGCTGGCATCGGCTTTGGAGCCTTCTCAACGTCTACCAGGCACATGCGGCAGTTGGCAGCAATCGAGAGCTTCTTGTGATAGCAGAAATGTGGGATGTAGGTGCCTGCTTTCTCAGCCGCATGCATCACCATGCAGCCTTCGGCAACTTCTACTTTCTGACCGTCCAGTTCAATTTCAACCATATGTGTTCTCGCAATCAGGCGGATGCGGCAGCTTGCGAGCCTTTGTTCCGGATCAATGCCTCAAACTCAGGACGGAAATGCTTCAGCATGGCACGCACAGGCATTGCTGCGGCATCACCCAAAGCGCAAATTGTTCGACCCTGGATGTTGTCGGCAACAGAGTTGAGCAAGTCGAGATCGCCATCACGGCCTTGCCCATGCTGAATGCGGTCGATCACACGCCACATCCAGCCCGTGCCTTCGCGGCAAGGCGTGCATTGGCCACAGGATTCGTGTGAATAGAAATACGACAGGCGCAGCAGGCTTTCCACCATGCTCCGCGAATCATCCATCACGATCACGGCGCCAGAACCCAACATCGACCCCGCCTTGGCGATGGAGTCATAGTCCATCGTGCATTCCATGATGATGGAAGCAGGCAGCACAGGGGAAGAGGATCCACCAGGAATCACGGCCTTGAGTTGACGTCCCTTACGAACGCCGCCCGCCAGCTCCAGCAATTTGGAGAAGGGGGTTCCCAGGGGGATCTCGTAGTTTCCGGGCTTCTCCACATCGCCAGACACCGAGAAAATCTTGGTACCGCCGTTGTTTGGCTTGCCACATTCCAAGTAGGCTGCGCCACCGTTTCGGATGATCCATGGCACAGCGGCAAATGTCTCGGTGTTATTGATCGTGGTCGGCTTGCCGTACAAACCAAAACTCGCAGGAAACGGAGGCTTGAAGCGTGGCTGTCCCTTCTTGCCTTCCAGGGACTCCAACAACGCAGTTTCTTCACCGCAGATGTAAGCTCCAAAACCGTGGGCCGCATGCAGCTGGAAGCTGAAGTTGCTTCCCATGATGCCGTCGCCCAAATAGCCCGCCGCACGCGCCTCTTCCAGCGCCGCTTCGAAGCGTTCGTAAGACTGGAAAATTTCACCGTGAATGTAGTTGTAACCCACGCTGATGCCCATCGCATAGGCGGCAATGATCATGCCTTCAATCACGATGTGCGGATTGAATTGCAGAATATCGCGGTCTTTGCAAGTTCCAGGCTCACCCTCGTCCGAGTTGCAAACCAGATACTTCTGACCAGGGAAAGAGCGCGGCATGAAGCTCCACTTCAGCCCCGTAGGAAAGCCTGCGCCCCCACGACCACGCAAGCCAGACTCTTTGACCGTTGTGATGACTTGATCTTGCGTCAAGCCTTCTCCGCCGTCCTTACCCAGAATGCGACGAAGTGCCTGGTAGCCACCGCGAGCTTCGTAATCCTTGATGCTCCAGTTGCTGCCGTTCAGTCCTGCATAAATCTGCGGGTTGATATGGCGATCATGGAAGCAGGTCTGAACGCCTGTTGCCTGGAATTGCGAAAGAATTTGTGCAGCAGTGGTCATTGCTTGCCCTCCGCTGCGCGCAAACCGTCCACCAACTGGTCTAGTTTGTCGTTGTCCATAAAACTGCACATGGTGCGGTCATTCACCAGCATCACTGGCGCATCGGCACAAGCGCCCAGGCACTCGCACTGCTGCAAAGTGAACAAACCATCCGCAGTCGTCTCGCCCATGGAAACACCGAGCTTCTGCTCCAGATGGCGCAGGGCCTTTTGACCATCACGCAGTTGGCATGGCAAATTGGTGCAGACATTGAGCTTGTACTTGCCAACAGGTTGCTGGTTGTACATGTTGTAGAAAGTCGTGACTTCATGCACCGCAATCTGGGGCATGCCCAGGTAGTCGGCGATCACGGCTTCGCTCTCGGCACTCACATAGCCTTGCTCTTGCTGCACGATGGAAAGGCAAGCCATCACAGCAGACTGCTTCTGGTCTGCCGGGTACTTCGCCACTTCGCGCGCGAATCGCGCCAACGTCGCTTCGGTAATCATCGGTCAATTTCTCCGAACACGATATCCATGGTGCCAATGATCGCCACCGCATCGGCAATCATGTGTCCCCGAGCCATTTCATCCAGCGTGGCCAAGTGTGCAAAACCAGGGGCACGGATCTTCAAACGGTAAGGTTTATTCGCGCCGTCGCTCACCAGGTAGATCCCAAACTCTCCCTTGGGATGTTCCACCGCTGCATAGGCTTCGCCTTCAGGCACATGGAAACCTTCGGTGAACAGCTTGAAATGGTGAATCAACTCCTCCATGTGGGACTTCATGGATTCGCGCGAAGGGGCGGCAACTTTGTGGTTGTCAGTGATGACCGGCCCAGGGTTGGCACGCAACCAATCCACGCATTGCTTGATGATGCGATTGGACTCGCGCATTTCCTGCACGCGAACCAGATATCGGTCGTAGCAGTCACCCGTCTTGCCAACCGGAATATCAAAATCGACACGATCGTAAGCATCGTAGGGCTGCGTCTTGCGCAAATCCCAAGCGATACCAGAGCCACGCAGCATGGGCCCTGTCATGCCCAGATTCAAAGCACGCTCAGGCTTTACGACCCCAATACCCACCGTACGCTGTTTCCAGATACGGTTGTCAGTCAGGAGAGTTTCGTACTCATCCACGCAGCCTGGGAAGCGCTTCGTGAAATCGTCGATGAAGTCCAGCAAAGAACCCTGGCGATTCTGATTCATCGCCTCCAGCGCTTTGGCGTTCTTGATCTTGCTGACTTTGTACTGGGGCATCGTATCGGGAAGATCCCGGTACACACCACCCGGACGGAAGTACGCAGCATGCATGCGCGCACCCGAAACGGCCTCGTACATATCAAAAAGATCCTCACGTTCACGGAACGTGTAGATCAGGATGGTGGAACTGCCGCAATCATTACCATGCGAGCCGAGCCACATCAGGTGATTCAGCAAACGCGTGATTTCCGAGAACATCACACGGATGTACTGCGCACGCACAGGCACCTCAATGCCGAGCAACTTCTCGATGGCCAGGCAATACGCGTGCTCATTGCACATCATGGACACATAGTCCAGACGGTCCATGTATGGCAAAGACTGGATGAACGTCTTATGCTCAGCCAGCTTCTCAGTCGCGCGGTGCAGCAAGCCAATGTGCGGATCAGCACGCTGAACAACCTCACCGTCCAGCTCCAGAACCAAACGCAACACACCGTGCGCCGCAGGGTGCTGGGGTCCAAAATTCAGGGAATAATTTTTGATTTCAGCCATGATGGTTCACATGAGCGCAAAGCAGTTCAGTGCAGGCCTCCGTACTTGTCTTCGCGAATGATGCGAGGCGTGATTTCACGCGGCTCGATGGATACCGGCTCGTAAACCACGCGGCGTTGCTCGGCGTCGTACCGCATTTCCACCTGGCCAGACAAAGGGAAGTCCTTGCGGAAGGGGTGGCCGATAAACCCATAGTCGGTCAAGATGCGACGCAGGTCATTGTGACCATCGAACACGATACCAAACAGATCGAAAGCCTCGCGCTCGTACCAGTTGGCAGAGTTCCACAACTCAGCCACCGATGCCACCATTGGAAAATCGTCATCAGCACAGAACACCTTGACGCGTACACGCTGGTTCAGACTGACCGACAAGAGATGGGAGACCACCGCATATCGCGCACCTTCTTGAACGGCATCTGCGTAGGTGGAATAGTCCACACCACACAGGTCAATCAACTGCTCGAATTTGCATGCATCCGAGTCACGCAAGATACGCATGGACTCCAGGTAGTCCGCAGCAGCTACCGTCACCGTCACCTCATCCAAGGCGAGCGTGACCTGACGGGCCTTAGCACCCAAGGCCGCGGCAATGTTCTTTTTGAGCTCTTCAGGCCGAATGGCTACAGCAGTCATCATCAACCCTTCAAGCGCGAGCGATCGTATTGGTGCGGCGGATTTTTTGCTGCAACTGGATGATCCCGTAAATCAGCGCTTCCGCTGTTGGAGGGCAGCCAGGCACATAAACATCCACAGGCACGATGCGATCACAGCCACGCACCACTGAATAACTGTAGTGGTAGTAACCACCACCATTGGCACACGAGCCCATGGAGAGCACCCAGCGCGGCTCGGACATCTGGTCGTACACCTTGCGCAGCGCAGGAGCCATCTTGTTGCAGAGGGTTCCTGCAACAATCATCAAATCCGACTGACGAGGGCTGGCACGAAACACTTCCGCGCCAAATCGACCAATGTCATAACGCGCAGCGGCGGCGTGCATCATTTCCACCGCACAGCAAGCCAAGCCAAACGTCATGGGCCACAAAGAACCGGTCTTGGCCCAATTCACCACCGAGTCGTAACTCGTGGTGATAAAGCCTTCCTTCATCACGCCTTCAATCATCGCACTCGTCCTTGTTGAAGCTCGATCATTCCCAATCCAACGCGCCTTTTTTCCACTCGTAGACAAAGCCCACAACCAGAATGGCAAGGAAGATCGAGACCGCTACGAAGCCTGTCATTCCCACCTCATGCAGGGTCACCGCCCAGGGAAAGAGGAATGCAATTTCCAGATCAAACAGAATGAACAAAATGGCTACCAGGTAGTAGCGCACGTCGAACTTCATGCGAGCGTCTTCAAACGCTTCGAAGCCGCATTCATAAGGGGAGTTTTTGGCTGCATCTGGGCGATTAGGGCCCAACACATAACCAAGCACCAAGGGGACAACGCCTACGGCAATGCCAACCAAGATGAACAAAAGGACGGGGAGGTACTGATCGAGGTTCATCGTGAGGATGCTCACCGCTGTAGCCAAACCTGCGGGACTTGTACAAGTGCACAGGCTGGCTTTTGTTTTGGTGCCGTCGGCGAGACTCGAACTCGCACAGCTTTCGCCACTACCCCCTCAAGATAGCGTGTCTACCAATTTCACCACGACGGCTGATGTTGCATGTTTGGATGGCATGAGGAACCGCGAGGGTTTTGGCTTTCCAAACAATCCAGAATTCTACCCCGGAAAACCCTCGATAGGCATCAGGGTAGCCAATTTAGTGCAGATTATTTAGATGGAATCTGGGCAGCACCAGAAGCTGGAGCGACAGGGGCAGCAGGCACTGCGTCAGCAGCACTTCCGGAGGCAGGGATGACGGCGGCTGGGGTTTCCAGAACACTGCCCGAGCTGGCCGGGCGCGAATTGCCAAAGTAGGCCAGCGCCAGCGTCGTGATGAAAAACACGGCCGCCAGCACGGCGGTAGTACGGGAAAGGAAGTTGGCGCTTCCGCTGGCACCAAACAAGCTGCCGGACGAGCCGCTACCGAACGCAGCACCCATGTCTGCCCCCTTGCCGTGCTGCACCAGAATCAAACCGATCATTCCCAAGGCAGCCAAGATTTGCACAGCCAGGATCACGTTCACCAAAACACTCATGTTCACTCCTAAATTAATAGCTATTAGCGCTCAGCTCATTGGGCTGCAGCGATGATCTTGAGAAAATCTTCCGCCTTCAACGAGGCGCCTCCCACGAGGCCGCCATCAATGTCTGGCTGAGCAAGCAATTCGGCAGCATTCGCCGCGTTCATGCTGCCGCCGTAAAGCACGCGAACACGATCCGCGTGAGGAGTGGCTGCCGCCAACTGCGCACGCAGCACTGCATGCACTTGTTGCGCCTGTTCAGGCGAAGCAGTACGACCCGTGCCAATGGCCCACACAGGCTCGTAGGCCACAACGATTTCGCTGATGCAATGGCCATTCACATGGATCACGGCAGCCAGCTGGCGCTTGACCACAGACTCCGTCTGACCAGCCTCACGCTCTTGCAGAGTCTCGCCCACACACACGATGGGCGTGATGCCGGATGCCAAGGCCTGGCGGGCTTTTTCTGCAACGACCGCATCCGTTTCACCATGGTACTGACGACGCTCAGAGTGCCCCACCAGTGCGTAACGAACGCCGAAATCCTTCAGCATCGCCGCCGACACTTCACCGGTATAAGCCCCAGAAGCAAAGGCCGAGACATCTTGCGCACCCAATGCGATGCTGGCACCGGACAGCAACCCCTGGACTTGCGCCAAATAGGGCGAAGGCACCGCCACGGCCACATCGCAAGCAGGCGTTCCAAGCCCCGCAAGGAGCCCCTTGAGCAGAGCTTCATTGGCAGCAAGGCTGCCATTCATCTTCCAGTTGCCTGCGATCAGTTTCTTTTTCATGTTTACCACGTCAAAACAATCTTGCCAGTGTGTTGATTGGATTCCATCAATGCATGAGCAGCCGCAGCATCACCCGCATCAAAGGTCTGGTAGATGACAGGACGAACCTTACCCTGCTCAATGAGCGGCCAGACCCGGGAACGGAGAGACTGCGCTATGGCGGCCTTGAACTCTACAGACCTGGGTCGCAGGGTAGAGCCCGTGATGGTGAGCCGGCGGCGCAGCACAAGCCCTGCATTGAAAGAGCTCTTCACCCCGCCCTGCACGGCAATGATGACCAGCCGCCCATCTTCAGCGAGGCACTCCACCTCACGTGCCACATAGTCACCGGCAACCATGTCCAGCACCACATCCACGCCACGCCCATTGGTGATTCGCTGGACTTCTGCCACAAAGTCCTGTGTCTTGTAGTTGATGGCATGCGAGGCACCCAGCTCAATGCACGCTGCGCATTTTTCGTCGCTGCCCGCCGTAGCAATCACAGTGGCACCCCACGCACGGGCCAGTTGGATGGCAGTCACACCGATCCCGCTGCTGCCGCCTTGCACCAGGAGAAACTCACCCGCTTGCAGACGCCCCCGATCGAAGACATTGCTCCACACGGTGAAGAATGTTTCCGGCAGAGAAGCCGCTTCGATGTCATTCAGCCCCGCAGGAACCGGCAGGCACTGCCCGACGGGCGCGACACACCACTGCGCATACCCACCGCCAGCCACCAAGGCGCAGACCCGGTCGCCCACCTTCAAACCTGCAGACGCCATGGCCTGTGTGTCGCCAGCCTCAATCACGCCAGCAACCTCCAGGCCAGGCAAGTCAGACGCACCCGGCGGTGGAGCATAGTGCCCCGCGCGCTGCAATACGTCAGGCCTGTTGATTCCGCTCGCCGCCACACGGATCAACAGTTCACCCACACCCGGCTGGGGCACAGGCCGCTGCCCGAGGCGGAGCACGTCGGGCGCACCGAAGGACGAAATCTCCACAGCACGCATCAAACGTTCGGTCATAAGTCTCAGCTCTTTAAAGCAATTTAAGCTGCCAGCGCTTGTGGATAAAGCGCTGGCAGCTACAAATTCAATAGCAATTTAATCCACTAGCGGGCCGGCAGACCCGCCGGACCTTATTGCTGTTGCTGCTGTTGCTGCTGTTGCTGGTCAGCCGACTGGCGACCACCTTCTCGGCTATGGCGTGGCTCACGCTCGCCGCGCTCTGCAGGCGCAGGGCGATCGCTACCACCAGCAGGACGCTCTGCCAGCGCCTTCATCGACAGTTTGATACGACCCTTTTCGTCGGTTTCCATGACCTTGACCTTGACGACCTGGCCTTCTGCCAAGTAGTCCGACACCTTCTCGACGCGCTCGTGGGCGATCTGGCTGATGTGCAGCAGACCGTCCTTGCCGGGCAGCAGGTTGATCAGCGCGCCAAAGTCCAGGATCTTGGTCACAGGACCTTCATACACCTTGCCAATTTCCACCTCGGCCGTGATCTGCTCGATGCGGCGCTTGGCTTCGTCAGCCTTGGCGGCCTCGGTCGCAGCGATGGTGATAGTGCCGTCTTCCTCGATATTGATCTGGCAACCGGTTTCTTCGGTCAGCGCACGAATCACGGCGCCGCCCTTGCCGATCACGTCACGGATCTTCTCGGGGTTGATCTTCATGGTGTAGAGCTTGGGCGCGAAGTTCGACACTTCGGTCTTGGCTTCACCCATGGCCTCTTGCATCTTGCCCAGGATGTGCATGCGCGCTTCCTTGGCCTGCGCCAGTGCTACCTGCATGATTTCTTTGGTGATGCCCTGGATCTTGATGTCCATCTGCAGGGCCGTGATACCACCTGTGGTACCTGCCACCTTGAAGTCCATGTCGCCCAGGTGATCTTCGTCACCCAAGATATCGGTCAGCACAGCAAAGCGGTTGCCGTCCTTGATCAGGCCCATGGCAATACCCGCCACATGCGCCTTCATCGGCACGCCGGCATCCATCAGCGACAGGCAGCCGCCGCACACCGAAGCCATCGACGAGGAGCCATTGGACTCGGTGATTTCCGACACCACACGCATGGTGTAGGGGAACTCTTCCTTGGTTGGCAGCACAGCCACCAGAGCACGCTTGGCCAGACGGCCGTGGCCGATTTCGCGGCGCTTGGTCGAACCCATGCGGCCCACTTCGCCGGTAGCGAAGGGAGGCATGTTGTAGTGCATCATGAAGCGGTCTTCGTACTCGCCAGCCAGCGCGTCGATGCGCTGTGCATCACGCTCGGTGCCCAGCGTGGTCACGACCAGCGCCTGGGTTTCGCCACGCGTGAACAGGGCTGAGCCATGGGCGCGGGGCAGCACGCTGTTGCGGATTTCGATGGGGCGCACGGTGCGGGTGTCGCGGCCGTCGATACGGGGCTCACCTGCCAGGATCTGGCTGCGCACGATGCCTGCTTCGATGTCGAACAGCATGCCTTCGACCTTGACAGAGTCGAACTCCACGCCGTCGGCCTTGAGGCCAGCCATCACGGCAGCGTAGGCTTCGCGGCACGCTTGGGTGCGGGCTTGCTTGTTGCGGATCTGGTAGGCAGCGCGCAGCTTGTCGTCGGCCAGTGCGACCACCTTGGCGATCAGGGCTTCGTCCTTGGCGGGTGCTTCCCACTGCCACACGGGCTTGCCCGCGTCGCGCACCAGTTCGTGGATGGCGTTGATGGCCACGTTGCCTTGCTCATGACCGAACACCACAGCGCCCAGCATGATTTCTTCGGACAGTTGCTGGGCTTCGGACTCCACCATCAGCACAGCGGCTTCGGTGCCCGCCACCACCAGATCCATCTGCGAGTTCTTGCGCGCAGTCTGGCCGGGGTTGAGCACGTATTCGCCATTGATGTAACCCACGCGGGCAGCACCGATGGGGCCGTTGAACGGAATGCCAGAAATGGCCAAGGCTGCACTGGTAGCGATCAAGGCAGCAATGTCAGCGTCCACTTCGGGGTTCAACGAGATCGTGTGGACGACCACATGCACTTCATTGAAGAAGCCTTCGGGGAACAGCGGGCGGATCGGGCGGTCGATCAGGCGGCTGGTCAGGGTTTCGTGTTCGCTGGGCTTGGCTTCGCGCTTGAAGAAGCTACCGGGGATCTTGCCAGCGGCGTACGTCTTCTCGATGTAGTCCACCGTCAGCGGGAAAAAGTCCTGGCCAGGCTTGGCGGACTTGGAAGCCACCACGGTGGCCAGCACCACGGTGTCGTCAATATTCACCAGCACGGCGCCGGAGGCCTGGCGGGCGATCTCGCCCGTTTCCATGATGACGGTCTTGTCGCCCCACTGGAAAGACTTCGTGACTTTGTTGAAAATGCTCATTGTTAGCTCCTAATTTAATAGCTGGTAGCACTTTACCAGCTTGGTCTGGAGCGGAATTCAGAACACGATGCCATTCCAGCGAGACTGCCCTATTGGCAGCAAATGCAATCTCGTTGGAATGACACAGCTTCGCTCTGTTTTGCCACTCCGAAGTAAAAAACGCCTGAGCTAGCGAGCTAACCCAGGCGTTTTTGCATGCAATAACGATTACTTGCGCAGACCCAACTTGGCGATCAGCGCGGTGTAACGGTCAGCGTCCTTGGCCTTGAGGTAGTCCAGCAGCTTGCGACGACGGCTGACCATACGCAGCAAGCCACGCCGACCGTGGTGGTCTTTGGCGTGGGTCTTGAAGTGAGGAGTCAATTCGTTGATGCGTGCAGTCAGCAAAGCGACTTGCACTTCTGGGCTACCAGTGTCGTTGGCAGCGCGGGCGTTGGCCTTGACAACTTCGGCCTTGATGGAGGATGCGATCATGATTTTCCTTTGTGAGCTTCGAGAGTGAAGCCTGTTTACTTGCGCCGAAAACTGGAATGATTTTCGGCGTGCGTACCACACTGCGCGGTACTCCGCCATTATAGCCCAGTGCTTTGAATTGACGTTCTCGGCTTGCCTGGAGGAGATTGCATGGCTATCGTCCTTCCGATTCCACACGCCTCAGCCTGTCACCAGGCCCATGATTCATCGCCATCTTCAAAGGTATCCATGCAGCACAAATTCACCGTTCTCAGCGTATTTTTTGGCCTTCTGGCGGTGTTAGCCACAGGACATGCCGCAACAACGAAGACACAGGAAGAGGCTAAAGCACCCGCCAGAAAGGGAGGAGTGAAGATCACCAACCAACAGAACAACTCCGGGGAAACACCCGCCCAACGTGATCGAAGGCTATTACGGGAATGCAGGGGCCTACCAAATGCTGGAGCCTGTCGAGGCTATACACGCTGACGGAATGCCCGTCCGACCTCTCGACCGCGCTTGCGAGAGACCACCTGACCCAGCTCATGCACATAACCCGTCAATTCCCAGCATTACCACACCCCGTGCACAGACCAACCGCGCCACTGATCGCGCATCAAGCACCATCCATCTGACGCAGTTGGCCATTTATTGCGATTTGTATGACATTCAAATCATGCAATCTCTCCAATCCCTCAAGGCTGGCAGTAATTTACGCCGACCAACTGCTTGGCGGCCACAGCCACTCGGCTTCACGGCGATCGAATTGATGGTTGTAGTTGCCATCTTGGCGATCCTGACCGCTCTGGCTGCACCGAGCTTCACTCCGCTGATTGAACGCTGGCGAGTTATGCAGGCTGTAGATGGTCTTCAGTCCACCTTGTATTTCGCCCGCTCCGAAGCGATTAAACGCGGAGGTAACGTGGTGATCCGCAAGGAGCCCACCGGCACCAATGGCTGCAATTTAGCTACCGCCAACGCTGACTGGGATTGTGGTTGGTACGTCTTCGTGGATACCAATAGAAACGGAACGCTGAATAGCGGAGAGGAAGTTTTGCAACGCTTTGCCCCTCCGTCAAATGTCATGGTAACGCGCACTGGAGGAGGCGTCAGCATACAACTCAGCCGATGGGGGACGATTGAAGGCACCTATATAGGATTCAACATCGTACCTCTTGACAAATCTACCAGTGATCCCGCCGCCCGCGGTCTTTGCATGAGTTCTGCAGGCCGCATCAGAACAGTTAAGTCAGTGGATATTCCATGCACCAACTAAAAGCCAAACAAATGCATATGCGCTCCCAGCAAGGTATTACCCTTATTGAATCGCTGGTGGCTTTGGTCGTTACGGCTCTTGGCATTCTCGGAATTCTCGGAGTCCAAATGCGAACGCTCACTGACACATCCACCACAATGAGGCGCTCTCAAGCCATCAGACTCATTGAGGACTTCAGTGAACGCCTGAAAGTTAGTCCTAACTCGTTGGCCGAAATTGGCAATTACACATCAGGATTTAGCGATTTGCCCACCGCACCGGACTGCAGTGGAGGATGCACCAATGCACAACTGTCAGCATATGAACTGGCCACTTGGAAAAATATCGTTAAAGACACACTACCTTTAGGCCAAGCCAGTATTTTTACCCCTCCCGCAGAAAGTGGGGCTACCGCAGGTCAACGGCGTCAATTGGGCGTAATGATCGCTTGGCGCGAAAACGAGCGTGATACCGCCTCATCTTACAAAGACGCAATTGACGCCACGAAAATACGCGACGGCTCCGGAAATTTGGTAACTGGAGGTGGTACGGATGCCGCGACCAATCAATGTCCTTCAGGGGCAACTTGTCATCTTCAATACATTCCCGTCGCAGCCCGCTGTGCCCCCTATACCCCCGGAGGGGCTACCGCCACCTATTACTGCCCAGGATCTTAAAATGCACGTTTCGTCCCTTCCTAACGTTGCGCGAATAAAAAAACAAAAATGCGCCTTGGGTAATATATCTACCGATTACAGTAAATCGATTGAACACCCAAGCGCAATCTCCGCGCCGTCTTTCAGAATCAAAGGATTGACTGAAAATCATGCCGAGCGTGGTGTCACCTTAGTAGAGCTGTTAGTAGGGCTGGCAATCGGCCTCGTTGTGATCGGTGTCGCCATGGGGGCACTCATGGTTTCTAGAGGCGTGACAGGCACTGTAAGCGACGCCAGCAGCATGCACCAACAAGCTGCCTACGCAATGCGAGTGATTGGCACCCAACTTCGACAGGCAGGCTCTTTGCGCCTCAACTTGGAACCGGGCACTACAGCTATCGAATCTCGTTACCTGTCCCCTGTCGCCTTCGAGGCCATTACTCCCGCGTCGGGCACAGCGAAAGGCTTCACCCCCCAAACCGATACGATCAGCGGCACGGAAACTCCTCCCTCAATTACTACCGGATACCGCCGCTACGCTGAACCTGTATTTACCAGCGCCAGTGCACAAACACTCGTTCGAAACTGCGTGGGCGGGCCTAGCGATACAAATCTCGATGAACGGGTGGAAAACGTTTTTAGCTTGAGCGGTTCCCAACTGATGTGCAGCGGAAATGGTGCGGCGGCTCAACCAGTGGTGCAAAACGTCGCCAATTTCATTGTTCGGTATCGTCTTCAAGATAACGCTGCTATTGGCTTGCCCAAAATACGCTTGGTATCTGCGGCGGATGTCACCAACTGGGCGCAAGTTCAAGCCGTGGAAGTATGCATTGAGCTCTACGGCACCGAACGTATCAGCATGCCAGCGGGCAGCACATACAAGAATTGCGGAGGAGTGGCAGTAGACATGACTACCTTACCAAGTGATCGGGCTTCGCGCAGTCACATCACATATCGCAATGTCTTCCAATTGCGCAGTCAAGGCCTCATCGGCTCGGTTCTGTGAGCAAAGATTGATCGTTGACCATGCGAAGAAAAATCTCAAATACCAGCAGCACCATCAAACAACAGGGCGTTGCGCTTTTCGTTGTAATCATTTTTGTAATGCTTTCGATGTTGTTAGCACTATGGGCATCTCGCACCTCGCTATTTAACGAAATGCTAGTTGGTAATGACGTAGATTACCAGCGTGCCTTCGAAGCAGCACAGGCACTTATCCAAGATGCGGAACTGGACATTCGCGGAGAAAATCCTGATGGGACCGCATGCTCGGCAGCCACTTGCAGAGAAAAACAAGGTGGAGCGCCCCAAATTCCTTTAGAAACGCAAGAAGTCACGCCTTTATTAACCATTCTAGACCAACAAGAAACCAAGTGCCTGAGAGGTTTATGCACAAAACGCACAGGCCGGCAAGACTTTTGGAACTATACGAGCACCACAAGCCCTGCACCCGCCAATCTGGTGGCAGGCGAGGTAACGCTGGAAAAAATGACACAAGCCACGGTGGGAGCGCGATACGGACAGTATACCGGCGCCGTTCCAGGCTCAACCTCCAGCCCAGCAAACCCCATTTTAATGTGGGATAACGCGACTCCAGCCAATCAGGGTGGATGGTACTGGATTGAAATTTTGCCTTACGACCAGAGCAGCAGTTCATCAGGAGTTATTGTCAAGCCGGTCACAGCAAAAACAACCGACCTACTCTCCCTTAATCTCTCCCCCAATGTAGCCTACCGCATAACAGCCGTAGCCTTTGGGAGAAAAAGGGACAGCTTAAATAATCCAGTGACTACGGCAGTACTTCAGCAGACGTATGTACGCCAAGTCCTCAAGGATTAATGAACTCATATTTCGCACTCTAGTGCATATATTTCCAAATATTCTCAGGAGCAAGTAATGCACCGCACCATTGCCCCACATTTCAAAAAACATCTTATTGCCCTTGCGGTGAGCGCCACTCTTGCCTCAACTTCAGCATGGTCACTCGATCTGTCAACCGCGCCACCGGGCACTGTTGAGCCTTACGTCGCGCCCAATGTGATTATTTCAGTCGACGATTCTGGAAGTATGGCTTTCCGTGTCGACAGCGAAGCTTCGACCTCTAACAATCAAACGGAACCCAATGCCGATGGCACTTGGCCAGGTAGCGCAAAACGCATTAACGTGCTCAAGCATGCACTTGTTGGCAGTGGTGGCACTGGAGGCATTTTTCGCGACACTACGCTCTTGCCCGATAAAAAAATACGGCTGGCATGGCAAGTCATGTGGAACAACGGTGGAGCACCGGACGCTGCCAGCGTCGATAGCTCGACCATGAAGACAAATTCCATGCGGCCGCTAGCTACCACCCATCGCAACAACTTCATCACTTTTGTCAACAGCCTCAAGCCGGTCAATGGAACCCCGGCCCACACCGTATTTAAACAGGCTGACGAATATATGCGCCGACCTCTGGGTGTTAGCAGCGCCTGGGCAAGCGATCCTGGTAACACAGGAGCACCCTACTTAGGTTGTCGTCGCACATACCACATCATGATGACGGATGGGCGCTGGAACGGGACCGCTCATGCGGTGCCTGACAACAACAAGCGTGATAACGCCACAAAACTCTCGTTGCCTGACGGCACTGTTTACGGTGGTGATACTGCTACCGAGCTCGCGAAGACTACCCTTTACCGAGACGACTCCACCAATACCACCCTGGCAGACTGGGCCTTCTACAGCTGGGCCGTTCCAATGCAAACCTCAGGCATGACCGGCAAATTAGAACCCGCTGCAGATTATCGGAAAGCACCTGCGACCGAAAATTTTGGCAAAGACAGCGCTAACAAAGATGCGGTATTAGAGCGATATTGGAATCCTCGATACAACCCAGCAACCTGGCCACATATGGTCACGTACACCATTGGGTTCAGCAATTCGGCATCCACTTGGCCAGGGGCCCCTACCATCTTTGCGCCAACTGATAAAGTCCCATTTGGTTATAACGGCAGTTTTACAGATTTTGTGACGGGTACAAAAAAGTGGCCCGCGATGGATAATGAAGACAAACGCTCATTGGATTTGTGGCACGCTGCACTCAATGGCCGAGGTCGTTTTTATGCAGTAACCAAGGGCGAGGATCTGGAAAAGGCCTTCAGGGAGATTTTTGGTCAAATTAATACCCAAACTGCTCCAGATCTCAGCTCCAGCGCTACCAGTGGCTCCAATGTCTCGCGCAATGACGTGGGTAAATATACTGCGAGTTATGAACCTGAGAAATCTTGGAAAGGATCCATCACTGCTGAAAAGGTCAAGCCTGACGGGACTACCGTGAGCGACCCTGGCTGGGAAGGCAAAACTACGGCCGATCGACTGGACGCCCTCACAGATACCCAAGCCAAAACAGAACGACTCGTTTTAAGCTGGAGCGACGAGTGGAGTGGAACTGCAGATAAGGGAGGCGTTTCGTTCAAATGGGCCACCGATCAGACCTACCTGAGCACGGCGCAAAAGACTCTCTTAAAAACCAATATTTCCAACACCGTAGAGAGCGACACAAAGGGTTCTGAGCGTTTGGACTACATTAGGGGCGACCGTAGTCTTGAAGGCTCGGACGCATCGGGCTACACGACGGCAAAGCCTTATCGTGAGCGCAAGAGCCGTCAAGGCGACATTATTAATTCTGACGTCTGGTACACAGGCATTCCTTCGGGCGACTCATTGCTCAAGGGGTATGCGAAGTATGTGCGCGATAACGCCACGCGTCCAAAAATGATTTACGTAGGCGGCAACGACGGGATGCTGCACGGCTTCACTGCAGCCAAAGGTGAAGAAGCGCTGGCGTACGTACCGCGGGGGGTCATTGGGTCTCTGCCTCGTCTGACAGACCCCTCCTACAACAACAAGCACCGGTATTTCGTAGACGGCTCGCCCATGACGGGCGACGTGGACGTGAACGGAGGCATGCTGGACACAAGTAACCAAGCGGCATTCGATGCGTACTCACCCAACTGGCGTACGCTCTTGGTCGGCACACTTGGGCTGGGAGGCAAAGGGTACTTTGTTCTTGACGTGTCAAACCCTACAGCCACTGACTCTGCCAGTGGGCCTGCGTTCAAAGAAACCAATGCGAACAAACTTGTACTGATGGACCGCACACGCGGCTCAAGCGAAGCGGCCCCGAATTGCGCCACCAAAACAGGTACTGAAAAAACCGTGTGCGAAAAAACGGTGGATGAGGACAAAGATATAGGCCACATCACTTCAAAGCCAGTACGTGATGAGAACGACTCATTGCAGTCCTCCCAAATTACCCGCCTCAACAACAATCGATTCGCGGTAGTCATGGGCAACGGGTATAACAGCACCAATCAACGGCCAGTATTGCTGATTCAATATCTCGACGGCTCCCGCGAGTTGCTGCGCATTCCTGCGACGACGGATGTAGCAGGCGCTGGCAACGCGAAAGACAATGGCTTGGCGGCTCCGCGCTTGGTGGACCTGAATGGCGACGATATGGTCGATGTCGTGTATGCCGGCGATAACCTAGGAAATTTGTGGAAGTTCGATCTCACAAGCCATGTAGCCAGCGACTGGAAGGTCGCATTCAGTGGTAGCCCTTTGTTTACCGCTCAAGGTCCTGCAGCGCTAGGCTCTGCATTGCGCTCCAAGGTGCAGCCCATCACGGCTCCGCCCACCGTACGGGCAAATGACCGCTCGAAGGAAGTAGCCTCCGGGGGTTCAACAACCATCCGCAAAGTGGGTGGCATGATGGTGGCATTCGGTACCGGGCGCAACGTTACAGATGACGATACAAAGAATGTCGAAGTGCAAACTTTGTACTCTGTGCTGGATAACACGCGATATAAAGAAGTGAGCACATCGCTGGGCACCAGATTGGCGGTGCACCCCGGTGGGGGTTCTTGCCCTAATGGTTCCGATTGCATTCCAGTACCGACAGCGTTAGGCACTGGAGTAACTGCAGCAAAGCTGGCCCAACAAAAAATGACGTCGGTCACTGTCGGCAGCACGGCCTATAACAAGATTGAGGTAGTGGACGAGTTGAGCACATCCACATGGAAAAACTACAACGGCTGGTTCCTAGACCTTCCCGCTGTCGGAGAGCGGTTGCTGAAAAACATGGAGTTTTACGACAACAGTAACTTGTTGGCCGTCTACTCACAAGTGCCCGCTAAAGGCTCTACAGCAACCTCCGCTGACTCCACGGTGGAAACTTGCGAGGCGGCATCAGTCGACGCAGAACGCCAGTACCTGACTCTCATCAACATCATGGATGGTAAAAAACCATCAGTACAGATCGTTGATGCAAACGGTGATGGCTTCTACACCTCTGCAGATATGCAAGTTTCTGGACTTCAGGTGTCGAATGGCCCCCACAACATCATCAAAAAAGATAAATTCGAAAACTTCGATATTGACTCAAAGAATAAGAAGATCAACTTGGCCGCGATGCCTGAGCAGTCTTTACGACCAAGCTGGCGCCAAATCAAATAAGTGGATTGCACATGCACTCTTGTCGCATACAAAAAATCAGCATGCTTTCTTGGCAATGTAAACGCTGGCTCAACATCAGTCACGGCGTTGGAAAGAGGCATTTATCTCAGCCTTACTCCATGCGTGGCTTTACCTTGATCGAAGTGATGATTGTGGTGGCAATCGTCGGAATTCTCTCGGCCATTGCTCTGCCCAGCTACAGCGAATACATCCGTCGCGGCCACCGCGCCGAAGCACGTGCCGGATTGCTCCAAGGTCAGCAGTGGCTTGAACGGGCTGCAACCGCTACGGGAACGTACCCGCTGTCGGCCTCATTTCCTGCGGCGCTGAAAACGGTGCCCGGAAACCGGTATGACATTTCTCTTGCTTCGGCGGACGGCCGTACTTACACGCTCACGGCCACACCTAAGGGCGCTCAAACTGGCGACCGTTGCGGTAGCTACACCATCACCCAAGCAGGCGTTCGAGGCGCTAACGGCAAGCTGGAGTCAGAGTCTGGCTACGACAAAAACTGCTGGGGCAAATAAGAGCGGAGGGCCTGGGGCCTTCTAGTAGCCACATCTCCATCGAAGCCGGGAGGATCGTGAACGGTCAAGGCCATTGCAGGTACTATCTCCGGCACTATGGAAAAGGCCGTGTTATCAATGGAAAAAGCGCTTGGGCTCGCCACCCAGGCGCTTTTTCTTTCCAATCCCAACCCTCGGGTTGGGTGCGTCATCACCTCACCAACAGGCGAAATATTGGGCCAAGGGTTCACCCAGCGAGCGGGAGGACCGCATGCTGAAGTCGTAGCCCTTCAAGATGCGCAGGCCCGCGGTCATGCTTTAGAGGGCGCGATCGCCTACGTTACGCTGGAGCCCTGCTCACATCAAGGACGCACTGGTCCTTGCTGCGATGCCCTGATCGCAGCAGGCATCGGCAAGGTGGTTGCTTCTATTGCTGACCCCAATCCCCTTGTCTCGGGACAGGGCTTCGCCCGCCTCCAAGCCGCAGGGGTAGAGGTATGTGTGGGTGAGGGAGCACGGGAGTCTTTCGAACTCAACATTGGCTTCTTCAGCCGGATGGTGCGCAAGACGCCCTGGGTGCGTATGAAGGTGGCGGCCTCATTGGACGGAACCACGGCGTTGCCGAATGGAGCGAGCCAATGGATCACATCTCCCGCTGCACGCGCAGACGGGCACGCCTGGCGAGCGCGCGCATGCGCGATCCTTACAGGGATTGGCACGGTGCTGGACGATGACCCGAGACTGGACGTACGCGAAGTCCCGACGCCGCGGCAGCCCCATGTGGTGGTAATCGACAGCCAACTCCAAACGCCTCCTGATGCTCATCTTTTTATAGCTGATCGCGCGCGTTACATCTATTGCGCAGGGAAAAAAGACGACAAATTCGAAGCTCGAAAGCGTGCTCTCGAGGCCCGGGGTGCCGTGGTCGTTCACCTGCCCAACGCCCACGGCAAAGTCGACTTGCCTGCCATGCTGGCTGACTTGGCCGGCAAGGGAGTGAATGAACTGCACGTGGAGGCTGGCAACAAGCTCAATGGCTCTTTCGTGCGCGAGGGGCTGGTTGATGAAATGCTCGTCTACCTAGCACCCAACATGCTAGGCGAAGGGCACCCCATGGCACATCTTGGGCCGCTGGACTCGCTGGATCAGGCACTGCGACTGGACTTTAAGAGTGTGGAGCAAGTCGGTCCCGATGTACGTATCGTCGCGCGTGTGCAGGGGCGAGACGAGTTTTTGCCGATTCCGAAGCCTACCCTGTCACGGCCTTGAGGCTGCTCGGAATATCCCCCAATTCCAGGCACTGAGGTGCAACACGACGACAGCCCCGCCTTCCTTGCCTGACACTACCGGGCCACCGGCGCGCAAATTCGTCCACCCTGGCCATCACTTTTCCATTCCTTCGTACCGTACCCCGACTGAAAACCATGTTTACAGGAATCATTACCGGCCAAGGCCACATTACCGAAGTTGCCCCCCTGGGGGACACCGCGTCACACGGCAAGCGCCTTGTCATTCGCGCCCCGGAGGGCTACCTGGACGATGTGGGGCTGGGGGACAGCATTGCGCTCAATGGGGCGTGCATGACGGTGACCACCCTGTCGCCTGACACCCAGCAGTTCACGGTGGATATTTCGGCAGAGTCGCTGCTGAAAACCACGGGGCTGGACACCCCAGGGCCCATCAATATGGAAAAAGCGCTGCGTGCCAACGACCGCCTGGGGGGGCATCTGGTGTCGGGCCATGTGGATGGGCTAGGCCAGGTGACGCACTTTGCCCAGGTGGGCGAAAGCTGGGAGTTGCGCATCATGGCGCCCCGTGATTTGGGGCGTTATCTGGCCTACAAAGGGTCGATCACGGTGAACGGCGTGAGCTTGACGGTGAATCGCATTGCCGATTCTGCCGATGGCTGTGAGGTCAGCATCAACCTGATTCCGCACACGGTGGAAAACACGGCGCTGGGCACGCTGAAGGCGGGCAGCCGTGTGAACCTGGAAATCGACCTGATTGCGCGCTATGTGGAGCGCATGGTGACTGCACCTGCGGCGGTACGGTAACGCTTCCACCAACGGTTTGGCCGCAGCTTGGCAGGGCCCTGCGGCACCCCTCTACAACCTGTGGCTGATCCGCTCCAGTCCATGCCAACCACAAGCTGTAGCGTTGGACCGCATTTCCCACCTACGCGATCAACGCTATTAAAAATATAGCTGGTAGCGCTTACGGAATAAGCGCCAGACCCGCTTTTCTTTGATATCTTTCTACAGCTCGTGAGTGAGCAGTATGGCCCGAGCAAGGCCTCTGCTTCTTGCTGCGGCGGGCTTCCGCCGTGCCTGCGCAGTCCGCGCACCAAGCGGCCAACAAGCCACGCACCCCTCAAACCACCGGCCAAGACCCAGACTCCAAGCTGTTGAGCCGGGGCGTTGTCCGACACATGCCCAGCGGTGCGGCACGCTACAGTGGGGCGCGGCTTCACCGCGGTTTCACCCCACACCATGCACCCTGCCCCCGCCCCTGCTCAGCTCTTCACTCAGCGCCCAGCGAGATTCCGGTCCCTCGCGATTTTTTCGCTGCTGATCGCGATGGGCATTGGCATGGCACTCACGGGCTGCGCGGGTTTGCCAGAGAACGTTGATCGCCCCGTAAGCCGCGCGCTGGCCGACCCTTCTGGCACGGTGCTGGCCAGCATGGTGCAGGAGCAAAAGGCTGCCGCCAAAGCTCGCCACCCTTCGGGGTTCGTTCTGCTCAGCGGCGCGCAAGCGGCCTACAGCAGCCGGCTGGCGTTGGTGGAATCTGCACAGAAAACGCTGGACTTGCAGTACTACGCCATCCATGCCGACGTGAGCACGCAGCGGCTGCTGCAAAGCGTGGTGGCCGCCGCAGAACGTGGTGTGCGGGTGCGCGTGCTGCTGGACGACCTGCACAGCACCGGGCGAGACGCGCAGGTGATGCGGCTGGCCTTTGTGCCCAATGTGGAAATGCGCATGTTCAACCCGCTGACGGGTGCACGCAATTCGCAGCTGGGGCGCATTTTCAGCCTGGTGGGCGACTTCTCGCGGGTGCAGCAACGCATGCACAACAAGCTGTTCATTGCCGACAACGCCTTGGGCATTGCGGGCGGTCGGAACCTGGGCAACGCCTACTTTGGCAACGATGACGCGGGCAATTTTGTGGACCTGGATGTGCTGGCGGCCGGGCCCGTGGTGCAAGAGCTTTCCCAAACGTTCGATGCCTACTGGAACAACCCACGGGCCTACCCGGTGCAGTCGCTGATCTCACGCCATCAGCTGCTGGAGATGCAAGCCAGCGTGCGCAAGGCCACCCAAGGGGATGGGGACAGCGACGACACACCTGCCGAGGGTGCCGCACCCGCAGCCCCCACAGAAGCCGAGCGAAAAACGACACCCGAGCAGCAAGCCCGCATCTGGAACCAGGAGCCCATGGACCTGAAGGCTGCGCCTTGGACCTGGGCCCCTGCCTCCGTGCTGGTGGACCACCCCGCGAAAATTGCCGCCGAAGGCGGCGAGCAACCCACGCCCGCACCACGCGCAGCGCTGCCAACCCCCAAGAACACACCAGAACTGGGCCCCACAGACCCGCAGCAGGACACGGTGGTGGACGGCTTGCTGCAGCTGATGGGCCAGGCCAAGAAGGATTTGCTCATCGTCTCGCCCTACTTCGTGCCCGGCCCGGACATGAAGCAGGCGTTTGCCGCGGCGCGGGCCCGGGGGGTGCGCGTGCGGGTGCTGACGAACTCTCTGGCGTCCAACGACGCGCCCATCGCACACGCG
>NZ_CAXIAK010000037.1:0-33491 GCF_964021665.1 uncultured Acidovorax sp. | reverse complement strand
CCCCCCAGGCCCATCCGGTCTTGGGTGATGACATAGGCGCCGCATACAATGTCCGGTTACCCCATGGCGGGCGCCGAGGGCCCTGAATTGGGAATTCGTTGCATAAAGACGCCGAGCATCGCCGCCAGGCCGCGTTGCCAATCCTCGCGATAGCGACGGCTATCGCTGTGGTTGGCGCCTTGCCTGGCGACGATTTCGACCTCTTTATTGCATCAGCGAACTCCCCATTCGGCATCCTCCGCTGGCTGTGTGGAATTTCGAATTTTTGATCCTCTGCTGGGAGTCCTTGACGTGTTTATTTCTTCTGCTTTTGCTCAGACCGCTCCTGCCGCCGCTGCAGGTGGTGGCGACCTGATGTCTTCGCTGACCGGCATGCTGCCTCTGGTGCTGATGTTCGTGGTGCTGTACTTCGTCATGATCCGCCCCCAGATGAAGCGCCAAAAGGAACACCGCGCCATGATTGACGCGCTGGCCAAGGGCGACGAAGTCGCTACCGCTGGCGGCATCATCGGCAAGGTCACGCGCCTGTCGGAAGGCTTCCTGCACATCGAAATCGCCAACAACGTGGAAGTGCAGATCCAGCGCAGCGCCGTGGTGCAAGTGCTGCCCAAGGGCACGGTGAAGTAACCAAACCAGAGTCAGGGCGTGGCAGCGGTGGTCGTCGCCAGCCCTCGTCAGGGGCAGGGGCCGCCGTGCTGCCCGCCCCACAAGCTTTCCGTGAGGTAAGAGCGCGATCATGAACCGATATCCGGTCTGGAAGTGGGCGATCCTGGTGATCGTGCTGCTGGTGGGTGCCTTGTACAGCCTGCCCAATTTCTTTGGTGAAACGCCTGCGGTGCAGGTTTCTGCGGTCAAGAGCGGCGTCAAGATCGACGACGCTGTGGCGCAGCGGGTGGAGCAGGCCCTGGCCGCCGCCAGTCTGACGGCCGAGCGGGTGGCGGTGGAAGGCACTTCGGTGCGCGCACGCTTCGACACGCTGGAAAACCAGCTCAAGGCGAAGGACGTGATCCAGAAGGCCCTGGTGCCCGATGCGAACGACCCGAGCTTCGTCGTCGCGCTCAACCAGATTTCACGCACCCCCGCGTGGCTCAGTGCCATCCATGCCCGCCCCATGTTCCTGGGGCTGGACCTGCGGGGCGGCGTTCACTTCATGCTGCAGGTGGACATGCAGGCGGCCCTCACCAAGAAGGCCGAGGCTTATTCCGGTGACATCCGCACCGCGCTGCGCGAGAAGAATGTGCGCCACAGCGGTATCTCGCGCGACGGCCAGACCATCGACATCAAGGTGGCCGACGAAGCCACCCAGAACACGGTGCGCAACATCATTGCCGACCAGTTTGCCGACTTGCAGGTGGTGAGCCAGCCCGATGGCGACGGCCTGCGCCTGCGCGCCAGCATCAAGCCCGAGGCCGCTCGCAAGGTGCAAGAGCAAGCTGTCAAGCAGAACATCGTCACGCTCCACAACCGGATCAACGAACTGGGTGTGACCGAGCCCGTGATCCAGCAGCAGGGCCTGGATCGCATCGTGGTGCAACTGGCCGGCGTGCAAGACACCGCCCAGGCCAAGGATATTCTGGGCCGTACGGCCACGCTGGAAGTGCGCATGGTGGACGAAAGCACCGAGGCGCGCGCCGCCGAGCAAGGCCGTGGCCCCGTGCCCTTTGGCTCCGAGCGCTACCCCGAGCGCAGCGGCCAGTCGGTGATCGTGAAGAAGCAGGTCATCCTGACCGGTGAAAACCTGACCGACGCCCAGCCCGGCTTTGACAGCCAGACGCAAGAACCCACCGTGAACCTGACGCTGGACGCCAAGGGCTCGCGCATCTTCCGCGACATCACGCGTGAGAACATTGGCAAGCGCATGGCCATCGTGCTGTTTGAAAAGGGCAAGGGCGAAGTGGTGACGGCGCCTGTCATCCGCTCTGAAATCGGTGGTGGCCGCGTGCAGATTTCGGGCCGCATGACCACGGCCGAGGCCAACAACATCGCGCTGCTGCTGCGCGCCGGTTCGCTGGCCGCGCCCATGGAAATCATCGAGGAATACACCATCGGCCCCAGCCTCGGTGCCGACAACATCGAGCGTGGTATCCACAGCGTGGTGTGGGGCTTGGCTGCCATCGCTGCGTTCATGTGCGTGTACTACCAGCTGTTTGGCGTGATCTCCAGCATCGCGCTGGCGGTGAACGTGATGCTGCTGGTGGCCATCTTGTCCATGCTACAGGCCACGCTCACGCTGCCCGGTATTGCTGCCATGGCGCTGGCCATTGGTGTGGCCATCGACTCGAACGTGCTGATCAATGAACGTGTGCGCGAAGAGCTGCGCGCTGGCGTGGCCCCGCAAGCGGCCATCCACACGGGCTACGACCGTGCCTGGGCCACGATTCTGGACTCCAACGTGACCACGCTGATCGCGGGCCTGGCCCTGCTGGCTTTTGGTTCGGGCCCCGTGCGCGGTTTTGCCGTGGTGCACTGCATCGGTATCTTGACCAGCATGTTCTCGGCCGTGTTCTTCTCGCGAGGTCTGGTGAACCTGTGGTACGGCCGCCAGAAAAAGCTCAAGAGCGTTTCCATCGGCCAGGTCTGGAAGCCTGAGTCGGACGCCACTGCCGTGGCCAAGTCGCAATAAAGGAGGAAGACATGGAATTCTTCCGAATCAAAAAAGACATTCCCTTCATGAAGCACGCGTTGATCTTCAACGCGATCTCCTTCATCACCTTTGCACTGGCAGTCTTCTTCCTGCTCACCCGTGGGTTGCACCTGTCGGTGGAGTTCACCGGTGGCACGGTGATGGAAGTGGCCTACAGCCAGCCCGCTGAGCTGGCCAAGGTGCGCGAGACGGTGTCCGGCCTGGGCTACACCGATGTGCAGGTGCAGAGCTTTGGCACGCCCCGTGATGTGCTGATTCGCTTGCCCGTGCAAAAAGGTGTCACATCCGCCCAGCAAAGCGAGCAGGTGCTGCAGGCGCTCAAGGCGAACGATGCGGACGTGACTCTGCGCCGCACTGAGTTTGTCGGTCCTCAGGTGGGGGAAGAGCTGGTGCACGGGGGCCTTATGGCGCTGGCCTTTGTGGTGCTGGGCATCGTGATCTACCTGGCCTTCCGCTTTGAATGGAAGTTCGGTGTGGCGGCCATCATCGCCAACCTGCACGATGTGGTGATCATTCTCGGCTTCTTTGCCTTCTTCCAGTGGGAGTTCTCGCTGTCGGTGCTGGCGGCTGTGCTGGCCGTGCTGGGCTACTCGGTCAACGAGTCAGTTGTGATTTTTGACCGGATCCGTGAGGCCTTCCGCAAGTACCGCAAGATGACCACCTCAGAGGTGATCGATCACGCCATCACCAGCACCATGAGCCGCACCATCATCACCCACGCCTCGACCGAGGCGATGGTGCTGTCTATGCTGTTCTTTGGTGGCCCCAGCCTGCATTACTTTGCCATGGCGCTGACCATCGGTATCTTGTTCGGTATCTATTCCTCGGTGTTCGTGGCCGCCGCCATTGCCATGTGGCTGGGCGTCAAGCGGGAAGACCTGGTGTCGGCACCGCGCAAAGAAGGTGGTGATCCGAACGATCCCAACGCTGGGGCGGCCGTTTGAGCCGGTAATATCGACGCATGCAATCCTCTGAAACGCTCGTAGCGCAACGCCGCCTTGCGCGCCAGGCACGGCAGCGTTTCGTCGAGGGTTTGTGCGCCAGCCTGCCTGACCTGCACAAAACGGTGGGTGAGTTCCTGTCGGCGCTGATGGCGCAGACGGGCACCCAGCGAGAAATGCAAACCCGCCGCGATGCCTGGCTGCTGTACCAACAGCACCAGGCCGCATGGCTTGACGGCACCGCCAAGGCATGGCGTGATGCGGTACTGCCCGCCTCCAGCGCTGGCCCGGGTGGCCGCGCGGTGAATCTCTCCTTCGAGTTGCTCAGCGACGATGTGGTGGAAAACAAGATCGTCGCCTCTCGCATGGCCCTCACGGTGGCCGAGCAGGTCAGCCAGCAGTTCGACTCCTTGCGCCAGCGCACCCAGGTGCTGGAGGGGCAAGACATGGACAGCACGGACATCTTGCGGGCGGAGACCATCTGCCTGAAGCTGGTGGAGCAGTGGGTGGAAGCAGGGTTGCCTCGCACCGATTTGCTGCGGGTGATTGATCCGCTGCAGCGCGAGTTGGCCAACCAGGTGCAAAAGCACTACCAGGCCGTCAACGTCTTTTATGTGGAACAGGGCGTGGCTGCGCCCACGGACATGCGCAACCGTGTTCGCCGAACCACCGCAGGGGCTTCGGGCGCCGCGGCCTTGGGGGCGGACCGATCCGATCGCGTGGCTGGCCCTGCGTCAGGCCGTGGTGAACCCCTGCGGCGCCCCCCTATGGGACCCATGGGTGGCTCCATCCCACGGGTGCCTGGGTCGTACCCCGCCATGGCGGGTGGTGGTTTGGGCGCCGTCACCGGCATGACTCCCTTGATCCGTGCCCGGCAACGGGCGCAGGGAGTGATGGGGCAACTGCGCCGCCTGTTGTCCCAGCCTGTAACGGGCTTTGACATGACCCAGGCACCGCCTGCCTCGGCGGCGCTGGCGCATGCACTGTCGGCCCAGCGCGTGCAGGCGGAAACGCATTACAGCGGCATGGTCACCATTGCGGAAGATTACAGCCCTGCGGCGGTAGTGCAGGTGGCCGGGGCGGTGCGCGAGCGTTCCGCCGAGCTGAAGAAAAAAGCCGTTACCCCTGGTGAGAAAGCCATCATCGAGGTGGTGGCGCTGATGTTTCAGAGCATTCTGGCGGAAGACCGCATTCCGCCGGCCGTGCGCGTGTGGTTCGCCCGCCTTCAGGTGCCCGTGCTGCGTGTGGCGCTGGCCGAGCCGGAGTTTTTCAGCAACCTGGATCACCCCGCACGCCAGCTCATTGATCGCATGGGCGCTTGTGTGATGGGCTTTGATGCCACCGCCATCAACGGCAGCGCACTGGAGGCGGAAATTCGCCGTGTGGTGCAGGTGATTGAGCAGTACCCGGAAACGGGGCGGCGGGTGTTTCAGCTGGTGCACGAGGAGTTTGAGAAATTCCTCTCCAAATTTCTCACTGAAAAGCAGGCCACTTCACGTTTGGTCAGCGTGGCCCAGCAGGTAGAGCAGCGCGAGACGCTGGCCATCCAGTACACCATTGAGCTGCGCACCATGCTGCGCGACATGCCGGTGCGCGACGAGATCCGCGAGTTCCTGTTCAAGACCTGGGCTGAGGTGCTGGCACTGTCGGCCGTGCGCGACGGCGCGCAGCACGCCGACACCGTCATGTTCAAGCAAACCGCGGCCGACCTGGTGTGGGCGGCCAGCGCCAAGCCCAATCGCAGCGATCGCGCGCTGGTGATCCAGCAACTGCCGGGGCTGCTGCAACGTTTGCGCCAGGGGCTGACCTTGATCGGCGTGACTGGCGCTGACCAGGACGCCACCATCAAGGTCTTGACGGATACCCTGGCGGAAGCCTTCCTCTCCAAGACGGCCAGCATTCCGCAAGCCCACATCGAGGCGATGTCCAAGCGTCTGGCCAACCTGGAAGACTTCATCAACGATGCCACTTTGGGCGATATGCCGCTCAATTCCGAAAGCATCGAGATGATGCTGGGCATCGATGCCTCGTCCATCTTTGTCATCGCTGACAACGACGCCCCTGTGGACGATGCGATGGTGGCCTGGGCCCAAGAGCTCAAACCCGGCACCTGGTACACGCTGGACCACAACGGCTCTTCTGCCCAGGTTCAGTATGTGTGGCAGAGCAAACGCAAGCAATTGCACTTGTTTGCTGCCGTGGATGGCAGCAGCTACCTGATCCAGCTGCGCCGACTGGCGGCGTACCTCCAAAGCGGGCTTCTGGTGGCGCAGGATGAAGAAGGCCTCACCATGCGCGCCACTCGTGACGCCCTGGCAAAGCTGGACGCCAACCCGGAACGCCTGCTCGACTGAGCCCTGCAGCGATCTCTGAGTTTCGGCGCACCGCCAGCCGGGCCTATTTCACGTTCAGCCCCGCCCCACCCGCTGGAACAGTGCACCGGGCAAACGGGCGACTACACCGTCCAGCTCCAGTTCCAGCAATTGCACTTGCAGGCTCGCGGCATCCATTCCTGTGCGGTTGACCAAGGCATCCAGCCCGACGGGGTCGTAGCCCATGGCTTGCAACAGCGCACTTTCCCGGGGTGCAGTCGCAGCAGGTTCGTCCGTACCGACGGCTGTGTCGTCAGCCGTGAATGAGCTGGCGGCCGGTAGCGCCCAACGGCATTCTTCGAGCACGTCTTGTGCACACTCCACCAGCTTGGCCCCTTGCTTGATGAGGGCGTGACAACCCCGGGATTGCGGGGCGTGGATCGAACCCGGAATCGCAAACACCTCGCGTCCTTGTTCCGTCGCCAGCCTGGCGGTGATCAGTGAGCCAGACGCCAGGGCTGCCTCCACCACCAGCGTGCCCTGCGACAGGCCTGAAATGATGCGGTTGCGCTTGGGAAAGTTGGGGGCCAGCGGGGGGGTGCCCAGAGGGTACTCGCTCACCAGCAAGCCGTGCCGGGCAATGCGGTGCGCCAAGTCGAGATGGCGGCTGGGGTACACGCGGTCCAACCCTGTTCCCACCACGGCGATGGTCGTGGGTGCGTCGCCTTCTTTCAGGGAACGATCTGGCGCGATAGGGGCCAGAGCGCCTTCATGGGCTGCCGCATCCACGCCCAGTGCGAGACCCGAGACGATCGTGAGCCCTGTGGCCCCCAATGCCTTCGCAAATTGGTAGGCGTTGTCCGCGCCTTGCGCCGTAGGGTTTCGGCTACCCACCACGGCCAGGCAGCGCCCTTCGGCGAAGGGCTGACCTTGCACCACAGCGCGGGCGCCCACCACGTAGAGCATGAGCGGCGGGTCCTCGGTGTCGAGCAGTTTCTTGGGATAGCGCACATCCCCCAGGGTGATGATGGCGCGCGCAGTGCCTTCGGCCAAATCGCTGGCGTGCAGCCATTGCCAAGTCTTTTCCAGCAATTCAGACCACGATGGGGGCACCGTGACCAGAGCGCGTGCATGCCGCTCGCTGACGCACTGGCTCAGAGCTGCCTCGGTTTGTGCAAAGAGGGCCGTGGGCAGCCCAAAGGTAGCCAGCAATTTGCGCGCGGTCTGGTTGCCGATGCCCGGTGTGGTGGCAAGCCGCAGCCATGCGCCTAGTTCATCGCGGTCCATGAGCGGGCTCAGAGGAAGATTGAGAGGCTACGTAAAAACGGGGCCCACAGGCCCCGTTGGATGGGTCACGCTGGTGGGCGCAATGTTTAATGGGGGTTGACAAGACGGTCACCCACGCGCACACCGGTGCGCACGTCCAGCAGCAGTGCGTAGGAAACGCGCTCGAACGTCAGGAACACCATGGCCAGGCCATTGTGCTCGCTGGGCAGCTTGATGGTGGGCTTGCCCTCTGCCGTCGTGTCCCTCACGCGGTCGCCCTGGGTGAGCAGCGTCAGCACATGGCCTGGCTCCATGCCCTGGGCGGTTCCCATGTTGATGGCGATCACCTGGTTTTGCCCAGCCACGGCGACGGGGGTGGAGCCGTAGATCGACACCACCCGTGCATTCACGCTGGTCTGGGGCTCGTGCGGAATGTAGTTTTTGAAGGTGCGGGGTGGCTCGGGCAGCATGCGGTCACCGGCGCGAATTTCTTCCTTGGTGGATGTGATGTCTACCGTGGCGGGCACGGGCTCTTGCTTGAGGTTGCCCTTGCCGTCGCTGATTTCTTCCGTGGTTTCGCTGCGCGCGAGTTCGGCATTGCCCAGGTAACGGGCTTCATAACCCAGCACCTCCCCGGTAACGGGGTCCTTGAGCGGAATGGCTTCCCGGAAGACGCGGAAGCTGCGGGGTTGGCCGGGTTTGGTGCTCAGCGGTGCGTCAGGGTTGCCGCGTGCGTACACCCGGTCGCCAGCGGCCATCAGCACACGCTGGTCGGTGGTGGCGACAAGGCGCGGGGCTTGCTCGATGGTGGCGGCATCAGCCACCAGCGGTTCCACCAGGAACGGCGCGATCAGGTGGGTCTTGAGCGTGGGCAGCGCCAGGCTGGCAAGGCTGTCCGTGCGGGTGCGGGGTGACAGGCGCACTGTGTCGGACCCGCCCGTGGGCTGGGTGCGCAGGCGCGCGTAGCCATCGCTCTTGTCCAGGTACAGCGTCTGCCCTGGGAAGATCAGGTGCGGATTGGGCAGCGCCTTGAGGTTCATGCCCCACAGCTCTGGCCAGCGCCAGGGGCTCTTGAGGTACATGCGAGAAATATCCCACAGCGTATCGCCACGTTTGACCACATAGATGTCTGGCGCGTTGGGCGCCAATTCAGACACGGGAACACCTTTTTCAGCCACCTGATGGGCAGTGCTGCGCTGGGCATCGGTAATGGGGTATTTCTGGGCGAAAGTAGGTGTGCAGGTAAAAGCGGCAATGACTGCCAGCGCTCCCAAGGCTGTTTTCTGTGCGCTGGTGAAAGCCATCCTGTTTTTCCTTTTTTGATGCATTGGTATACGCCCCCTCACTGATGCCAGCAGCCTTTTTTCCACGAAACTGCTGGCAAATACATTACAAACCATCTCAGATTCTCTGCTCAAGCCCTTGATTGGGCAATGAATATTGGCTTGGGGGCCAGCGCCTTTGCTCAAAAGTGGCGAAAATAGCGACACTTATTACCTGGTTTCATGGCAATTCTTCCTATTCTTTGTTTCCCCGATCCGCGCCTGCACAAGGTGGCAAAGCCTGTGGCAGCGGTGGATGAACGCATCCAGACCCTGGTGGCCGACATGCTGGCCACCATGTACGACGCCCACGGCATCGGCTTGGCGGCCACGCAGATCGACGTGCACGAACGCGTGGTGGTCATTGACGTATCTGAGGAGCGCGACCAGCCGCTGGTGCTCATCAACCCGGAAATCACCTGGGCCAGCCCCGAAAAGCAGGTGGGCGACGAGGGCTGCCTTTCCGTGCCCGGCATTTACGACGGCGTGGAGCGTTCCACCCGCGTTCATGTGAAGGCGCTCAACGAGAAGGGCCAGCCGCATACTGTGGAAGCCGAGGGTTTGCTGGCGGTTTGTATTCAACACGAAATGGACCACCTGCTCGGCAAGGTGTTTGTGGAATATCTGTCGCCCCTCAAACGCAACCGCATCAAAACCAAAATGCTCAAGCAGCAGCGAGGTAATCGGGAGTGAATACCTCCGCACCTGCTGCACAACCCCACCACCATGCTCCGCGCGCCCGTTGGGCGCAGGTGCTGCGTTGGCTGGCGGTGTGCAGTGCAGGTGCGGTGTGCGCTGTGATGGTGGGCTGCGCAGTGCCGGGCAAAGAGGCTCTGGGCTCCGCGCGGGCCGACGTGGCTGCGCGCCTGGGGCCACCCACCGCCATGTATCCCCGCCCCGAAGGCGGCGAGCGGTGGCAATACTCTGAACTGCCCGCAGGCGTGCAGGTCTACAACCTGGATTTCGACGCCACGGGGCGCCTGGTGCGCAATGCGCCGGCGCTGACGCAGGCCTGGCTGGAGCAGATCCCCGTCGGGCAGTGGACGGTATCGGACGTGCGCTACTGGTTGGGAGCGCCCCAGCGGGTGGAGCGCGTGGCCCGGTTTGAGGGCGAAGTCTGGACGTACCGGTTCCTTCAGCTGTCCGACCCGCGCTTTGCCTACCTCCACATCGATCCATCGGGCACGGTGCAGCGTGTGCTGTTTGTGGACGATGTATCCAACGCCCCTGACGACCGCCCATGACGGTGGCGCGGCGCCTCATTCTTGGCGCCCCTTGTTCCACCAGCCCGCGCGGGCCGTTGCCCGGCTGAGCCGTATTGCGAGAGATTTGCCATGAGAGTGATTTTTGCCGGAACCCCCGAATTTGCCCGCGTGGCCCTGGCGCGCCTGCTGGCGGCGGGGTTCACCGTGCCATTGGTGCTGACGCAGCCCGACCGCCCTGCAGGCCGTGGCATGAAGCTGCAGGCCTCCCCCGTCAAGCAATGCGCGCTGGACCATGGCATTGCTGTGGCCCAGCCCCGCAGCCTGCGGCTGGACGGTAAATACCCCGAAGACGCTGCCGCCGCCCGCGATGCGTTGCTGGCTGCCCAGGCCGATGTGATGGTGGTGGCCGCCTACGGTCTCATCCTGCCCCAGTGGGTGCTGGATATGCCCGCCAAAGGTTGCCTCAATATCCACGCCAGCCTGTTGCCCCGCTGGCGTGGCGCTGCGCCCATCCACCGCGCCATCGAGGCGGGCGATGCCGAAACCGGCGTCACCATCATGCAGATGGACGCAGGGCTGGATACGGGCGACATGCTGCTGGTCGAAAAAACCCCCATCGCGCCCACCGACACCACAGCGGTGCTGCACGACCGCCTGGCCGACCTGGGTGGCCGCATGATCGTGGAAGCGCTGGAGCTGGCGGCCTGTGGCGGCCTGCAGCCCGTGCCCCAGCCTGCCGAGGGCGTGACCTACGCGCACAAGATCGAGAAGGCCGAGAGCGAGATCGACTGGTCTTTGCCAGCGCATGTGATTGGCCAGCGCATTCGCGCCTTCGATCCCTTCCCGGGCGCCAGCACCGCTTTGCAGGGCGAGGCGATCAAGGTGTGGGGCTATGAAATTGATAGCTACCAGCGCTTATCCAATGAGCGCTGCGGGCAGATTTTGGCATCAGGCCCAGAGGGCGTGACGGTGGCTTGTGGCGAGGGCGGCGCCCTGCGCCTGACCACCCTGCAGCGTGCTGGGGGCAAGCGCCTGCCGGTGGCAGACTTTCTGCGCGGCTTTCCGCTGACTGTAGGCCAGGTGCTGGGCACCAGCACGGTGGCCGCGTGAGCGCGTCGCCCTGGGCCCGCGCGCGGGCCATGCTCAGCCACCCGTCGTTTCGCCTGGCGGGCAAAGACATGGCCGGCACCTCGCTGGGCATTGGGGCCTGGGGGCTGGTCACGGGCGTGGCCATGATCAAGAGCGGCATGTCGCTGCCCATGGCGGTGTTCATGTCGCTGGTGGTGTACGCGGGCAGCGCCCAGCTGGCAGTGCTGCCGTTGCTCATGGTGGGTGCGCCGCTGTGGGTGGTGTGGCTCACCGCCGCGTGCGTCAACTTGCGCTTCGTCATCTTCAGCAGCATGTGGCGCAACTACTTTGCGCACCTGCCGCTGCGCTGGCGGCTGGCCACCGGTTACTTCAGCGGCGACGTGATCTTTGTGGCGTTCATGAAGCGCTTTCCTGAGCCAAAGCCTGAGCCGGACCAGGTGCCCTACTTTTGGGGCGCGGCCTGCACCAACTGGCTGGCTTGGCAGGTGCCTTCGCTGGTGGGCATCGCCCTGGCCAACGTGGTGCCGCTGTCGTGGGGCCTGGGTTTTGCAGGCGTGCTGGCGCTGCTGGGCGTGCTGCTGTCGCTGCTGTTTGACCGCGCCACCTGGATCGCCACGGGCGTGGCAGCCACCGCCGCCATTGCCGCGTTTGCGCTGCCGCTCAAGCTCAACATCCTGGTGGCCATTGCCGCTGCCGTGGCCGTGGGCTTGCTGATCGAGGCGGTCGAGCATCATCGCAACCCGCCCGAGTTGCTGCTGGTGCCCGCTGAAGAAGATTTGCCGGCCGATGAACAGCAGCATGTGCGCGACGGCGACGTCGTGCCTGTGCGAGAGGAGCGCCATCCATGAACTGGTCCTGGGTTGAACCCGTCATTGCCATCCTCGGGTTGGCGGTCATCACCGTGGTGTCGCGGTCGTTCTTCATGATCCCCGAGCGCGAGATGTCCATGCCCAGCTGGCTCAAGCGGGGCCTCAAATACGCGCCCCTGGCCGCACTCACGGCCGTGATCGCGCCAGAGATCCTCATGTCGCAGGGCCAGCTCATCAACACCTTTCAGGACGCCCGGCTGCCGGCCGTGCTGTGTGCCACCGGCTACTACTTCTGGCGGCGCGGCATCCTGGGCACCATCGTGGTGGGCATGGCGGTGTACCTGCCTTTGCACATCGGCTGGGGGTGGTAGGGATAGCACCCCCTGAGTCGCCTTCGGCGCCTTCCCCCTCTCTCGCTTCGCGGGAGGGGGACGCACCCGGTGGCCTGGCGAAGCCAGTTCCACGGGTGCTCTGGCGCAGACAGGACGCCCCCTCTGCTGCGATTACTAAAATGGCCGCCGCGAAAGCCCTCCTTTCCCTTTACACCTCTGCTATGAACATCCTTCGCTTTTCCGATCTGTGCGCCCAGGGCAAGGCCCGCAACCAGCGCGTCTTCATCCGTGCCGACCTGAATGTGCCGCAAGACGACGCCGGGAACATCACCGAAGACACCCGCATCCGTGCCTCCATCCCCGCCATCCGCATGGCGCTGGACGCCGGTGCCGCCGTCATGGTGACCAGCCACCTGGGCCGCCCGACCGAGGGCGAATTCAAGCCAGAAGACTCCCTGGCCCCCGTGGCCCAGCGCATGGCCGAGCTGCTGGGCCGTGAAGTGCCGCTGGTTGCCAACTGGGTGGACGGCGTGCAAGTGGCCCCCGGCCAGGTTGTGCTGCTGGAAAACTGCCGCCTGAACGTGGGCGAGAAGAAGAACAAGGAAGAGCTGGCCCGCAAGATGGCCGCGCTGTGCGACATCTTCGTGAACGACGCGTTTGGTACGGCCCACCGCGCCGAAGGCACGACCTACGGCATTGCGCAGTTCGCGCCCATCGCCTGCGCCGGCCCGCTGCTGTCGGCCGAGATTGACGCCCTGACCAAGGCCCTGGCCCAGCCCCAGCGCCCTCTGGCCGCTATCGTTGCAGGCTCCAAGGTGTCTACCAAGCTCACCATTTTGCAAAGTCTGGCCGACAAGGTGGATCAGCTCATCGTGGGCGGTGGCATTGCCAACACCTTCATGCTGGCGGCAGGGCTGCCCATCGGCAAGAGCCTGGCTGAGCCCGACCTGCTGGACGCCGCCAAGGCCGTGATGGCCGCCATGAAAGCCCGTGGCGCCGAAGTGCCGATCCCCACCGATGTGGTGGTCGCCAAGACCTTTGCAGCCGACGCCCCCGCCACCGTGAAGGCCGCCACTGATGTGGCCGAAGACGACATGATTCTGGACATCGGCCCCGAGACAGCGGCCCGCCTCGCAGCCCAGCTCAAGTCCGCTGGCACCATCGTCTGGAACGGCCCTGTGGGCGTGTTCGAGTTTGCGGCCTTTGAAAACGGCACCAAGCAAATCGCCCAGGCGATTGCCGAATCGCCTGCCTTCAGCATTGCTGGTGGTGGCGACACCCTGGCCGCGATTGCCAAGTACGGTATCGAGAAGCAGGTGGGCTACATCTCCACCGGCGGCGGCGCTTTCCTGGAAGTGCTGGAAGGCAAGACCCTGCCCGCGTTCGAGATTCTGGAAAAGCGCGCAGCCGGAAACTGAGAGCACTGTGTTCCGTTCAAGGCCACCCTGTGGGGTGGCCTTTTTCATGGGCAGACCTGCACGAACAGGTTCCAAGGACCCGCCCAGCGGCACCCACCTAAAATCACTCCCATGACCTTCATCGACACACTGCGCACGGCCACCACGCAAAACCAATCCATGCTGTGCGTGGGCCTGGACCCAGAGCCCTCCCGTTTCCCCTCCCACATGAAGGGTGACGCCAGCAAGATTTACGACTTCTGCGCGGCCATCGTCGATGCCACGGCCGATCTGGTCTGCTCGTTCAAGCCGCAGATTGCCTACTTTGCCGCCTACCGGGCCGAAGACCAGCTCGAACGCCTGATGGAGCACATGCGTCGCACAGCGCCTCAGGTGCCGGTGATTCTTGACGCCAAGCGCGGCGACATCGGCTCCACCGCGCAGCAATACGCCAAAGAGGCATTCGAGCGCTACGGCGCCGACGCCGTCACGCTCTCGCCTTTCATGGGTTTTGACTCCATCGAGCCCTACCTGGCTGCCTACCCCAGCAAAGGGGCTTTCTTGCTGTGCCGCACCTCCAACCCCGGTGGTGACGACCTGCAAAACCAGCGCCTGGCCAGCATCGAAGGCCAGCCCCTGATGTACGAACACATTGCCAAGCTGGCCCAGGGCCCCTGGAACCTGAACGGCCAGCTCGGTCTGGTGGTGGGTGCCACTTACCCGCAAGAGATTGAGCGCGTGCGCAGTATTGCGCCCACGCTGCCCCTGCTGATCCCCGGCGTGGGCGCGCAGGGCGGCGATGCAGTGGCCACCGTGCGCGCAGGCCTGCGCAGCGACGGACCCATCATCGTGAACTCGTCGCGTGCCGTGCTCTACGCATCGCAGGGCGCCGACTTTGGCGCGGCCGCCCGCGCTGAGGCCCTGCGCACCCGCGCGGTGCTGGAGGCCGCTCGCAGCGCCTGAGCGCCCTCCCCAAGCCGTCCTTCCCCTGCGGCCCCACCCGTTCCACCCAGGAAGCCTCGCCCATGCAGCTGAAATGGCTGGAGGACTTCGTGGCGCTGGCGCAGGAGCGGAGCTTTACCCACGCGGCCGAGCTGCGCCATGTCACCCACCCGGCCTTTGGGCGCCGCATTCGCGCGCTGGAGTCTTGGGCGGGCACGCCGCTGATCGAGCGAGAGGCCAGCCCCGTCAAGCTCACGGCTGCGGGTCAGGCGTTTCTGGACACCGCACTGCAGATGACGCGCCACCTCGCGCAGTCGCACGACGAACTCATGGCCATTGCCGGTCGCCAGGGCCGCACCGTGACGCTGTGCACCGGCCGCACCCTGGCGCGCACCATCGTGGCCGACTGGCTGGTGCGGCTGCGGCCCTATCTGGCGGATGGTGAGTTGCGCATCTCCACCCGTTCGCTGGCGGATGCGGTGCATGACCTGCAGCACGGCCTGGCCGACTTTTCCATCCTGTACCACCACCCCTCGCTGGTGGTGCCGCTGGACGGCAGGCAGTTCGAGCACGTTGCGCTGGCCACCGACCGGCTGCTGCCCGTTTCACGCACCGATGCCAGCGGTGCCCCGATGTACTTCCTCGAAGCGGGCTGCGCGCCCGTGCCTTACATCGCCTACGACCGCACCCTTGCGCTCGGGCGCCTGGTGGAAGACCTGCTGGCTCACCACCCCCTGGCTGCTCACCTCAAGCGCCTGGTGGAATGCGATTCGCCTGATGCCAACTACGAGTACGTGCGCAAAGGGCTGGGCGTTTCATGGTTGCCCTGGTCTGTGGTGCATGCCGACGTCAAATCGGGCCTGCTGGCCCCGGCCGGTGCCAAGGGGCTGGAGGTGAAGTTTGATGTGCGCATGTTCCGCTCCAAGCGCCGCCTGAGCGCGCTGGCCGAGTCTCTCTGGTCCACCATTGCACGCCGCTAGTAACGAATCTCCAACTCGGGACACTGGGGGGCAGGGCACCTGTCGCAGCGCAGTCGCCGGGCTGAAAAGGCTGGTTTCGGTGCCGTTTTGGCACCGCAGTACCCAACCGTGCTTCGCACAATGGGTGCTCCATTCCCATCGAGGAGATCACCATGCGTCCTGTTCCATCGGCCCTGCGCCGCAGCGTTTTTCATTGGGCGGTCGGTGCACTGGCTGGCCTGGCCCTGGCGCCTGCAGCCTTTGCGCAAGCCCCGGCTTACCCAGCAAGCCCATCACCATCGTGGTGGGTTACCCACCGGGCGGCAGCACGGACCTGATGGGCCGCATGGTGGGCACCGAGTTGTCCAACCGCCTGGGCCAGCCCGTGGTGATTGAGAACATCGGTGGCGCGGGCGGTGCCATTGGTGCGCAGAAGGTGGCCAGCGCCCAGCCTGATGGCTACACGCTGCTGGTGGGCGCGAGCAATGAGCTGGCCATCAACAAGCTGGTGACCAAGAAGGTCAAGTACGACATCAAGGACTTCACCGCGATTGGTCTGGTGGCTTCGCAGCCACTGGTGCTGGTGGCCTCTCCTGCCTCGGGCGTGAAGAACGCGGCAGATTTCATCCAGCTCGTCAGCAAGAACCCCGGCAAGTACAGCTACGGCAGTTCGGGCGTGGGCACATCGCTGCACTTGGCGGGCGAGATGCTCAAGAGCCAGGGCAAGCTGTTCATGACGCACATTCCCTACCGCGGCGTGGCGCCGCTCACCAACGACTTGGTGGGCAACAACCTGGAGTTTGGCGTGTTCGTGCTCTCCAGCGGCCTGCCGCACATCAAGAGCGGCAAGGTGATCGCCCTGGGCACCACCGAGGCCAAGCGCTCACCCATCACGCCCGACATTCCAGCCCTGGCTGAATCGCCCCAGTTCAAGAACGTGGACATTGGCGTGTGGTTTGCCCTGATGGCCCCTGCCAACCTGCCCAAGCCCGTCCACGACAAGCTGCGCAAGGCGTTGACCGATGCGCTGCAGTCACCCGAATTCCGCAAGAAGCTCGAAGCCACAGGCTCGGTGGTGGCTTCGCCCACCGTGGACACCGACAAGTACATCGCCAGCGAGATCGACAAGTACCGCAAGATCGTGCAATTCGCCAAGATTGAAGAATGAACATGACCCTGAACAACGCACCTGCCCCGCTGCACTTCGCTTTGCCGGTGCCGGACATCAGCGCCTGGCGTGCCGGCAACACCGGCGTGGAGGGCGTGTGGCACTTTGACAGCGGCAAACCCGGCCGCAACGTCATGGTCAGCGCGCTGGTGCACGGCAACGAGCTGTGCGGTGCCTGGGCGCTCAAGGGCCTGCTGGAGGCCGGTGTGCGGCCCGAGCAGGGCAGCCTCACGCTGGCGTTATGCAATCTGGCAGCCTTTGACCGCTTTGACGCAGCCCACCACGACGCCTCGCGCTTTGTGGACCAGGACCTGAACCGCCAGTGGCTGGACGAGCGCATGGACGCTGGCGACAGCAGCGAGCGCCGCCGCGCCGCCGCGCTGCGGCCTTTTGTGCAGCGGGCCGACTGGCTGCTCGACATCCACTCCATGCACGAGCCTTCGGCGCCGTTGCTGCTCACGGGCGTGCAGCCGCGCAACCTGGCGCTGGCGCGGGCCATGCGTGCGCCCGAGCACATCGTGGTGGACGCCGGGCACAAAGACGGCGTGCGCATGCGCGACTACGGCCGCTTCGGTCTGCCGGATGACCAGGCGGGCGACACCCGTTCGCTGCTGATCGAGTGCGGCTTCCATGGCGACCCGGCCAGCCTGCAGGTGGCCCAGGACCAGTGCGTGCGCTTCATCGAACAGTCGGGTGTGATCTCTGCCGCAGTGCTGGCGCAGCAACTGCCCGGCTGGCGCCTGCCCGATGCGCCCCGCCAATGGGCGCTGGAAGTGACCCAGCCTGTGGTGGCCCGCAGTGCGGCATTCCGGTTTGTGGAGCCCTTCACCGGGCTGGAGTGCATTGAGAAGCAAGGCACGGTCATTGGCGACAACGACGGTGAGCCGGTGCTCACTCCGTACGACGATTGCGTGCTGGTGATGCCGTCCACGCGGCAGGCGCAGAGCGGCGTGACGGTGGTGCGCTACGCACGGCGCACCTTGCTGTAAACCGGCCGGGGGGCGTCAGTGTGAGCGTCAGTGCGTGGGGCGCCCGGCCTCGATCTGGTTGCGCACCAGCTGCGCCAGCGCCATGTCGCCTGGCGTCTCGGGCGTCCAGGTGTCCACGGGGCGCGGGGTGCCATGTTCGTCGGGCGAGACGAACACCGCCACGCAGTGCGTCACCTCCTGGTAGGCCTCGCTGATCTGCGGGCCGCTGCGCACTTCAATGAAGATGTTCATGCTGGTGGTACCCGTGTAGGCCAGGCGGGCTTCCACCTCCACCAGGGCACCAGCCACCACGGGGTGCGCGAAGCGGATCTTGCCAAAGCTGGCCGCCACGCAGGGGCTCTTGGCCCACTGGTGGGCCACCACGGCAGCGGCTTCGTCAATCCACTTCATGACGGTGCCTGCGGCCACGCGGCCGCCGGGGCTGTCGGCAGAGGCTTCTGCCACAAAACGCAAGATGGTCGAGGTGGTGGTCATGGGCTGCTGCGGGGCCACGCTGGCCCGCAAAAGTTCTTCATGCAACCCATTATTCATGAGAGCTGCGACAGGGTGGCCGCCGTTGCCCGCCTGAATGTGACCGTTTGTAGGGGCAAGGCAGCCCGCCGCACCGGCAGGCTTGCCAGCACGGCGGCGCTTGTTTGCTATTGTATTGATAGCTAATTGCGCTTGCTAGATAAGCGCTGGAAGCCGATTTCTTCTCAATCCCCACAGATCAAGGCGCAGGCGCCTGGATGCCCAGGGCCGCCAGTTCTTCGGGGCTGAACACCCGCGAGCGGGTGTGAAAGGCCTTGCCCTCGGGCCCCTCCAGCGAGAAGGTGCCGCCGCCATGCCCGTCGATCACATCGATGATGAGCTGCGTGTGCTTCCAGGTTTCGTACTGGGCCTTGCCCATGTAGAAGCGGCAGCCGCCAATGTCGCCCAGGTACACATCGCCCGCACCCATGGTGATCTCGCCGGGCAGGTAGCAGTTGGCGGCGCTGTTGTCGCAGCAGCCCCCGCTTTGGTGGAACATCAGGTCCTGGCCGTGTTTGGCTTGCAGCAAGGCCAGCAGCTCCAGCGCGGCGGGCGTGGCCACCACCCGTGGGGGTGGCGGGGTGCCGCTGGCGTGTGTGGAATCCACGGCGTCCATGGCCTTCATGGCGTCAGGCCGTCATGGCCCCACGGAAGATGCCTTCAATGTCCGCCTGCGTGGCGGTGCGCGGGTTGGTCAGGCCGCAGGCATCCTTCAATGCATTGGCGGCCAGCAGCGGAATGTCCGCTTCCTTCACGCCCAGGTCGGCCAGGCATTTGGGAATGCCCACATCCAGCGCCAGCTGGCGGATGGCGGCCAGGCAGGCCTGTGCGCCCGCTTCGGCATCCAGCCCCGCCACGTTCACACCCATGGCGTGCGCCACATCGCGCAGACGTGCGGCCGATGTGGGCACGTTGAACGCCTCCACATGCGGCAGCAGCAGCGCATTGCACACGCCGTGGGGCAGGTCGTAGAAACCGCCCAGCTGGTGCGCCATGGCATGCACATAGCCCAGCGATGCGTTGTTGAACGCCATGCCTGCCAGGAACTGCGCATACGCCATCTGCTCGCGGGCGTTGAGGTCGTCGCCATGGTTCACGGCGGTGCGCAGGTGGCGGGCAATCAGCTCTACCGCCTTCAGCGCGCACGCGTCGGTGATGGGCGTGGCGGCGGTGGACACATAGGCCTCCACCGCGTGGGTCAGCGCGTCCATGCCGGTGGCAGCCGTCAGGCCCTTGGGCTTGGCCAGCATCAGCTCGGGGTCATTGACGGACAGGATGGGCGTGACGTTGCGGTCCACGATGGCCATCTTGATGTGGCGCGTTTCGTCGGTGATGATGCAAAAGCGCGTCATCTCGCTGGCGGTGCCCGCCGTGGTGTTGATGGCCACCAGGGGTAGTTGTGGTTTGGCAGAGCGGTCCACGCCTTCGTAGTCGGCAATCTCGCCGCCGTTGGTGGCGCACAGGGCAATGCCCTTGGCGCAGTCGTGCGGCGAGCCGCCGCCCAAAGAGATCACGAAGTCGCACTGCTCGGCCTTCAGCTGCGCCAGCCCGGCGCGCACATTGCCCACCGTGGGGTTGGGCTGGGTGCCATCAAACACCACCGAGGCAATCTGCTGCCCGGCCAGCTGGGCCTGGATGCGCGCCGCCACGCTGAGCACGGCGTCGGTAACGATCAGCGCCTTGCGAAAGCCGTGACCCTTCAGGGCCACCATGGCTTCCTGCAGACAGCCTGCGCCCATGATGTTGACACTGGGCATGAAGAACGTACTGGTCATTGTGAACCTCCTTGGTAAGGTATGGGGAAAGGGTTGGGTCGGTGTGTCGCAGCAGGGCGGGGCTGCCCTTGCCTTGGGGTGCTGCGGGTCGATCCGGGTCCGCCATGCGAGTGGCGGGGCGGTCGGCCCGGGGCGTGAGAAGCAGGTCTCAGCGCCCAAGGCAGGGGGTTGCTTTGCCAAAATCGTACGCCCGCTGCGGCTTGGCAAAGCGGGGGGCTCAGGCCATCCGTTGACCCCCGTCAAATGGGCTTAAAAGAAGCCCAGCTTGTTCTCGCTGTAGCTCACCAGCAGGTTCTTGGTTTGCTGGTAGTGGTCCAGCATCATCTTGTGGTTTTCGCGGCCGATGCCCGATTCCTTGTAGCCGCCAAAGGCCGCATGCGCCGGATAGTGGTGATAGCAGTTGATCCACACACGGCCGGCCTTGATGGCGCGGCCCATGCGGTAGGCCACGTTGCCGTTGCGGCTCCACACACCGGCGCCCAGGCCGTACAGCGTGTCGTTGGCAATCGCCAAGGCTTCGGCCTCGTCCTTGAAGGTGGTCACGGCCAGCACGGGGCCGAAGATTTCTTCCTGGAAGATGCGCATCTTGTTGTGGCCCTTGAACAGCGTGGGCTGCACGTAGTAGCCGCCCTCCAGGTCGCCACCCAGGTGGGCCTGGCCGCCACCGGCCAGCACTTCGGCGCCTTCTTGCTTGCCCAGGTCCAGGTAGCTCAGGATCTTGGTGAGCTGCTCTTTGCTGGCCTGCGCGCCCATCATGCTGTCGGTGTCCAGCGGATTCTGGTGCTTGATGGCGGCCACGCGCTTGAGCACACGTTCCATGAACTTGTCATAGATGCTTTCCTGGATCAGCGCACGCGATGGGCAGGTGCAGACCTCGCCCTGGTTGAAAGCAAACAGCACCAGGCCTTCAACGGCCTTGTCCAGAAACGCATCGTCCTTGTCCATCACGTCGGCAAAGAAGATGTTGGGGCTCTTGCCGCCCAGCTCCAGCGTGGCGGGGATGAGGTTGTTGGCAGCAGCCTGTGCAATCACGCGGCCGGTGCTGGTCGAGCCGGTGAACGCTATTTTTGCAATGCGCTTGCTGTTGGCCAGCGGCATGCCTGCCTCGCGGCCAAAGCCGTTGACGATGTTCAGCACGCCGGGCGGCAGCAGGTCGGCAATCAGCTCGGCCAGGATAAGGATGGAGATGGGGGTGCTCTCTGCGGGCTTGAGCACCACGCAGTTGCCCGCGCCCAGCGCAGGGGCCAGCTTCCACGCGGCCATCAGGATGGGGAAGTTCCACGGAATGATCTGGCCCACCACGCCCAGCGGCTCCTGGATGTGGTACGCCACCGTGTTCTCGTCGAGGTTCGACAGGGCGCCTTCCTGCGCGCGCACGCAGCCCGCAAAGTAGCGGAAGTGATCGACGGTGAGCGGAATGTCGGCGTTCAGCGTCTCGCGGATGGCCTTGCCGTTGTCCACCGTCTCGGCATAGGCCAGCAGCTCCAGGTTCTGCTCGATGCGGTCGGCAATCTTCAGCAGGATGTTGCTGCGTGTGGCGGCATCGGTCTTGCCCCAGGCGTCTGCTGCGGCGTGGGCGGCATCCAGCGCCAGCTCGATGTCTTCAGCGGTAGAGCGGGCGGCCTGGGTGTAGACCTTGCCGTTGACGGGCGAGATCACATCAAAGTACTGGCCCTTGACGGGGGGCACGAACTTGCCGCCGATGAAGTTGTTGTACTGGGGCTTGTAGGCGATCTTGGCGCCAGCGGCGCCGGGGGCTGCGTAAACGGTCATGTGTTGTCTCCTGTCAGTGTTTTGGACATCTGCTGCGCGTGTTGCGGCGGCAGATGACAGCACCTATACAAGACCCATGCCAGCCCTTGCATGCCTGCTGGGCAAGGGTTGCTTGCGCGCTAAGTGGCTGATTTGTTTGGGTTTTGGTACGGAATGGGTGGGGTGGTGTGACGCGTTGGCGCCATGCGTTACGTTCCAACACAGAACACCTGTCACGAAATGGAACAGTTGGACAGTTCCCCTGTGCAAACGCTATTGCCCCGCCTTTCGCACCCGGCCATACTGCCCCTTCGAAGCGGGTGCCATGACGCCCGTTCAGGAGACAGCGTGCGTACCACCCCATCCCCCCTGCTGGCCTTGCAACAGGCCCGGCGACATTTGCTGGAACACGGCCATTGCCCCACGGGCCTGGTGGATGAGCGCCTGGCCCGTTCCTGGGGGCGCAGCATGGCCGCAGGCCTGGCCCCTGCCGGGCGCGCAGCGGCCGATTTGCCCAGCCCTGGCGAGCTGCGTGAGGCCATGGCCTGCAACCACAGCCTGCTCACGCATTCGCGCCCCATCATGGAATACCTGTTCGACCAGGTGCGCCACAGCCACAGCGTGGTGGTGCTGGCCGACCGGGCTGGCATGCTCATGCACACGCTGGGCAGCCCCGGCTTTGTGGACAAGGCCGAGCGCGTGGCGCTCACCTGCGGCGCCTCGTGGCACGAATCCCACCGGGGCACCAACGCCATCGGCACGGCGCTGGCCGAAGGCACGGCGGTGGAAGTGCATGGCGGCGAGCATTTTCTGGAGCGCAACAGCTTTCTCACCTGCGCGGCCTCGCCCATCCTCTCGGCCACGGGCGAGCTGCTGGGCATCCTCGACATCTCGGGCGACCACCGCAACGGCCACGCCCACACCCTGGGCCTGGTCAGCACTGCGGCCCGCATGATCGAAAACCGCCTGCTGGTGGCCACCTGCAAGCGCAATGTCCGCCTACACCTGCACCGCGAGCCCGAGGGCATTGGCAGCGTGGCCGAAGGCATCGTGGCCGTGTCGGCCGATGGCTGGATCGTGGGCGCCAACCGCGTGGCCCTCACCCAGCTGGGCCTGCACATGGGCGACGTGGGCGCCACCCCGCTGGCACAGGTGCTGGACGTGCGGCTGGATGACCTGCTCTCGCACCACCACCGCCGCCCCCAGCAGCCCCAGGCGCTGCGCCTGCGCGGTGGGGCGCTGCTGTATGCGCAGGTGCAGCTCGACGCTGCCGCCTGGCCCGCCGCCCGCTGGGTGCGCGGCACGCCGGGTGCCCCCGCCGCCAACGAATCCGCCGACGACGCCCTGGCCCGGCTGGACACGGGCGACGCCCGCTGGCGTGCCGCCGCCGACAAGGCGCGCCGCGTGGTGGGCAAGCCCATTGCGGTGCTCATCCAGGGCGAATCGGGCGTGGGCAAGGAAGTGTTTGCGCGCGCCCTGCACGCCAGCGGCCCACGCCGCGCCGGGCCCTTCGTGGCCATCAACTGCGCGGCCATCCCCGAGCACCTCATCGAATCCGAACTGTTCGGCCATGTGGCCGGTGCCTTCACCGGTGCCCGCAAGGAAGGCAGCCTGGGCCGCCTGCGCGAGGCCCACGGCGGCACGCTGTTCCTGGATGAAATCGGCGATATGCCGCTGCCCCTGCAAACCCGCCTGCTGCGCGTGCTGCAAGACCGCAGCGTGACGCCCGTGGGCGCAGGCCACGCCGTGCCGGTGGACTTTTGCCTCATCAGCGCCACGCATTGCCAGCTGCTGCAGGCGGCCGAGCAGGGGCGCTTCCGGCACGACTTGTACTACCGCCTCAACGGCCTGACGGTGCAGCTGCCCGCCCTGCGCGAGCGCACCGACTTCGCCGCCCTGACGGAGCAACTGCTGGCCGACCTGGCCACCGAGCAGGGTCTGCCCCACCCCGTGCAGGTGGCGCCTGACCTGCTGCAACGCCTGGCCGCCCACCCCTGGCCCGGCAACCTGCGCCAATACGCCAGCGTGCTGCGCACGGCCTGCGCCATGCTGGCCGAGGACGAAAATACACTGGGCTGGGAGCACCTGGGCGACGACATCGTGCAGGCGCTGCAAACGGCGGCCCCGCCCTTGTCCGCAAGGCTGCCAGGGCTGACCACCGCCAGGCCGGTGCCTGCGGCAGCGGTGCTCAGCCTGCAAGAGCTCTCCAGCGCCGCCATCGACCAGGCGCTGCAAAGCGCGCGCGGCAATGTCTCGCAGGCTGCCCGCCAGCTGGGCATCAGCCGCCAGACGCTGTACCGCAAGCTGGCTGCGCGGGTGCATTGATTTGCTATTGAATACATAGCTGCTTGCGCTTATCTATCAAGCGCTACAGGCCATTTATGCTTGTTTCGGTTTTCGGAGGATCCGTGTCCGCCAGTCCGTTCCCGCTGCACCGGCTATTCCTTCGCCAAGCCGTTGTGGCGGTCGCCACCTTGTGGGTTGTCGCCGCGGCTTGGCCTGCCCATGCCCAGCAGCGTTCCGCGCCGCTACCGGCCGGGGTGCAGCGCATTGCCGACGTGCCCTACGGCCCAGACCCGGCCCAGCGCCTGGATGTGTATGTGCCTGCAGGTACTACCGCAGGCGCCAGCGCGCAGCCTGCACCCGTCATCTTCATGGTGCACGGCGGTGGCTGGCGGATTGGCGACAAGGCCATGGGCCGCGTGGTGCAGGAGAAGGTGAACCGCTGGGTGCCCAAGGGCTTCATCCTCATCTCTGCCAATTACCGCATGCTGCCTGCGGCTCCCGTGTCGGCGCAGGCGCGCGATGTGCAGGCTGCCCTGGTGGCGGCGCAGCAGCGTGCCAGCACCTGGGGCGGGGATTCCGGCCGCTTCATCCTCATGGGCCATTCGGCAGGCGCCCATCTGGTGGCCTTGCTCAACGCCCACGCGCCGCAGGCCCAGCGCGAAGGGGCGGTGCCGTGGCTGGGCGCCGTGGCGCTCGACAGTGCCGTGATGAACGTGCCCGCCGCCATGCGCGCGCGGCACCTGCGGCTGTATGACGATGCGTTTGGTAGCGACCCCGCCCATTGGGCCGCGCTGTCCCCGTTCCACCAGTGGACGGTGGGCGCGCCCCCGCTGCAGATGGTGTGCTCCACCCAGCGCGCAGACCAGCCCTGCGCCCAGGCCAAAGCCATGGCCCGCCACGTGCGCAGCCAGGGCGGCCGCGCCGAAGTGCTGCCCCAGCCTCTGAGCCACGGCGAGATCAATGCCCGGCTGGGCCTGGACAGCGACTACACCCGCGCGGTGGAAACCTTCATGGGATCGCTGGACGCCGAGGTGGCCCGCCACCTGCAGTGATGCGAAGGTAGATTGCTACTGAATCAATAGCTGCTAGCGCTTGCAGGATAAGCGCTAGAGCTCGTTTTCATTCAGATTCTTTGCGCAGATATGGTGCTAGATACCGCCCCGTGTGGCTGGCCGGGTTGGCCGCCAGTTCCTCGGGCGTGCCCACGCCCACCACGGTGCCCCCGCCCGCGCCGCCTTCGGGGCCCATGTCGATGAGCCAGTCGGCGGTTTTGATCACGTCGAGGTTGTGTTCGATGATGACGATGGTGTTGCCCGCATCGCGCAGTTGGTGCAGCACTTTCAGCAGCAGGTCGATGTCGGCAAAGTGCAGGCCGGTGGTGGGCTCGTCCAGGATGTAGAGCGTGCGGCCCGTGTCGCGTTTGGACAGCTCCTGCGCCAGCTTCACGCGCTGCGCCTCGCCGCCCGAGAGCGTAGTCGCCGCCTGGCCCAGGCGAATGTACGACAGGCCCACATCCAGCAGCGTCTGCAGCTTGCGCGCAATGGTCGGCACGTCCTGGAAGAAGGCCGCCGCGTCCTCCACCGTCAGCTCCAGGATCTGGGCGATGTTCTTGCCCTTCCACAGCACTTCCAGCGTCTCGCGGTTGTAGCGCTGGCCGTGGCAGATGTCGCAGGGTACGTACACGTCGGGCAAGAAGTGCATCTCCACCTTCACCACACCGTCGCCCTGGCAGGCCTCGCAGCGGCCTCCGCCGGAGGATTGCGACACGTTGAAGCTGAAGCGCCCCGGCCCGTAGCCGCGTTCCTTGGCGGTGTTGGTCTCGGCCATCAGCTCGCGGATCGGCGTGAACAGGCCGGTGTAAGTCGCAGGGTTGCTGCGTGGCGTGCGGCCAATGGGGCTCTGGTCTACGTTGATGACCTTGTCGAAATACTCGATGCCCACGATCTCCTCGTGCTCGGCCGGTTCCTCGTGCGCGCGGTGAATCTGCCGCGCCACTGCGGCGTACAGCGTGTCGTTGACCAGCGTGCTCTTGCCCGACCCTGAGACCCCCGTCACGCAGGTGAGCAGGCCCACGGGGAAGTCCACCGTAACGCCTTTGAGGTTGTTGCCCGTGGCGCCAACCACGCGCAGCGCCTGCACGGCGCCCTGGCGTGCGTGGTGCTCTGCCATGCGTTCGGCACGGCGCTTGCTGGCCTCGGTTTGTGGAAAGCGCGATTTGGCTTTGGTCTCGGCGACCGGCGCGGGCTGGTCCAGCACGGGCAGCCACGGTGTGCGACGCTTTGGCACGGCAATCGTGCGCGTGCCCGACAGGTACTGGCCGGTGAGCGACTGCGGATTGGCGCGCACCTCGTCGTAGGTGCCCTGCGCCATCACCCGCCCGCCGTGCACGCCCGCGCCGGGGCCCATGTCGATCACATGGTCGGCGGCGCGCATCATGTCTTCGTCGTGCTCGACCACGATCACGCTGTTGCCGATGTCGCGCAGGTGCTGCAGCGTGGCGATCAGCCGGTCGTTGTCGCGCTGGTGCAGGCCGATGCTGGGCTCGTCCAGCACATACATCACGCCCGTCAGGCCCGAGCCGATTTGCGAGGCCAGGCGAATGCGCTGCGCCTCGCCGCCCGAGAGCGTTTCAGCGCTGCGGTCCAGGCTCAGGTAGCTCAGGCCCACGTCGTTCAAGAACTGCAGGCGCGTGGCGATCTCGCGCACCACCTTGTCGGCAATCTCGGCCTTGGCGCCGGTGAGCTTCAGAGTGTGGAACCAAGCATGGGCGTCGCTCAGCGTGGCGTGGCTCACTTCATAGATGGCGCGGGCCTGTTCGCCTTCACCCACCTTCACATGGCGGGCCTCGCGGCGCAGGCGCACGCCGTGGCATTCGGGGCAGGGCTGGGTGCTGCGAAAGCGCGCCAGGTCTTCGCGCACCACCGCCGAATCGGTCTCGCGGTAGCGGCGGGCCATGTTGGGGATGATGCCTTCGAAGGGGTGCTTCTTGGTGACGGTTTTGCCCTTCTGGGCGCCACTGTCCATGATGTAGCTGAAGGCAATCTCTTCCTCGCCCGAGCCATGCAGGATGGCGTGCTGCACCGGCGCGGGCAGCGATTCAAACGGGGCCTCGATGTCAAAGGCGTAGTGCTTGGCCAGGCTCTCCAGCATCGCAAAGTAATAGCCATTGCGCCGGTCCCAACCCTTGATGGCCCCGCTGGCCAGGCTGAGCGATGGGAAGGCCACCACACGCACCGGGTCAAACACCTCGCGCTGGCCAATCCCATCGCACGCCGGGCAGGCACCCATGGGCGAATTGAACGAGAACAGGCGCGGCTCCAGCTCGGCCAGCGAATAGCTGCACACCGGGCAGGCGAACTTGCTGCTGAACAGGTGCTCCTGCCCCGTGTCCATCTCCAGCGCCAGCACACGGCCGTTGCCGTCGTGGCCGCCGACACCTGACCCGATACGCAGGGCCGCTTCAATGCTCTCGGCCAGGCGCTGCTGCAGGTCGGCACGCACCTTCACGCGGTCGATCACCACGTCAATGTCGTGCTTCTCTGTCTTCTTGAGCTGCGGCAGGTTCTCGTGCTCGTAAATCTGCCCGTCCACCCGAAAGCGGATGTAGCCCAGCGCCTGCATCTGCGCAAACAGCTCGGTGAACTCGCCCTTCTTTTCCCGCGCCACCGGGGCGAGGATCATGAGCTTGGTGTCCTCGGGCAGCGCCAGCACGGCGTCCACCATCTGGCTCACCGTCTGCGCTGCCAGCGGCAGGCCGTGGTCGGGGCAAAACGGCGTGCCCGCGCGGGCGTACAGCAGGCGCAGGTAGTCGTGAATCTCGGTCACCGTGCCCACGGTAGAGCGCGGGTTGTGGCTGGTCGCCTTCTGCTCGATGCTGATGGCGGGTGACAGGCCCTCGATCAGGTCCACATCGGGCTTATCGAGCCGCCCCAGAAACTGCCGCGCATAGGCCGACAGGCTCTCCACATACCGCCGCTGCCCCTCGGCATACAGCGTGTCAAACGCCAGACTGGACTTGCCCGACCCCGACAACCCCGTGATCACTACTAGCTGGTTGCGGGGGATGTCCAGGTCGATGTTCTTGAGGTTGTGCGTGCGCGCGCCACGGATGCTGATGCGCTGCTCGCGCAGGGCGCGGGCGAGGTAGGTGCCGTCAGCGGGCGATGTGGGGGCAGAAGAGTCGGTCACGGGCGGCAAGTCGCAGAGGGCAAGAAAACCCACCATGATAGGCCAGCCGCTTTTTCCCTGCGGGGGTGTCTGCCTGGGCTTTTCGAGGGCTGGGCAGTTCGTGGCGGTCAGTGTCTCTGGCGGGCTTTCAGCGCTGCCTGTGCCAATCGGTGAAAATCCTGCTTTGCATCACTAGGCCACAGTGCACACCGTGCCGGATTCTTCTTCCTCCCTGCCCCACGCGGCTGCAACCCGCCCCGCACCCCCCGCAGAGCGCATGACCGCGCTGGAGCGCCGCTCCAGCGTGAGCCTGGCGCTGATTTTTGCCTTGCGCATGCTGGGCTTGTTTCTGGTGCTGCCCGTTTTTGCGCTGGAGGCCCGCAAGTACCCCGGCGGGGATGACCCTGCCCTGGTGGGCTTGGCCATGGGCATTTATGGCCTGACGCAGGCGGTGCTGCAACTGCCGCTGGGCATGGCGTCTGACCGCTTTGGCCGCAAGCGCGTGATTGTGCTGGGCCTGCTGGTGTTTGCCGCAGGCAGCCTGCTGGCGGCGCTGGCGGATTCGCTCACCGGTCTGCTGCTGGGCCGTGCGCTGCAAGGCGCAGGCGCAGTGTCGGCCGCCGTGACGGCGCTGCTGGCCGACCAGACGCGCGATGCCGTGCGCACCAAGGCCATGGCGCTGGTGGGCGGCAGCATTGGGCTGATGTTTGCGGTGGCCCTGGTGGCCGCGCCGGTGCTGACGGCGGCGCTGGGTTTGTCGGGCCTGTTTGGCCTGACCTGTGCGCTGGCCCTGGCCGGTGTGGCTGTGGTGCTGTGGTGGGTGCCGCCCGAACCGGCGGAACTGAAGAACGCGCCCCGTGGCCGCCTGGCCGATGTGTGGGCGCACCCTGATTTGCTGCGGCTGAACCTGGGCGTGTTTGTGCTGCACACCGTGCAGCTGTCGATGTGGGTGGCCGTGCCAGCCATGCTGGTGCAGGCCGGGCTGGGCAAGGACCAGCACTGGCAGGTGTACCTGCCGGCCGTGGTGCTGTCGTTTGTGGCCATGGGAGGCCTGTTTGCGCTGGAGCGCCGGGGCCGTCTGCGCGTCGCCCTGCTGGGCGCCATCGGCCTGGTGCTGGTGGTGCAGGCCGGGCTGGGGGTGCTGTCTGCCAGCGGTGCCGTGCCATCGCTGTGGGTGCTGGGGCCACTGCTGTTTGTGTTCTTTTGCGGATTCAACGCGCTGGAGGCCAGCCAGCCCAGCCTGGTGTCGCGCATGGCACCGCCCCAGGTGCGGGGCGCGGCGCTGGGCAGCTACAACACGCTGCAGTCGCTGGGCCTGTTTGCCGGTGGGGCGTTGGGGGGCGCGCTGGTGAAATGGTCGGGCCCCGTGGGCCTGTTTGCCGCCACCACTGCCCTCATGGCCCTGTGGCTGGCCGCGTCCTGGAAGCTGCGCCCCGTGGGGCGCAACGAGGCTGGCGCCGGGCACTGAAAACCCGCCCGAGGGCGCGTTAGCAACACAGCATCTGGATGCTGCGCCGGGCCTGCCGCCAGCGGGCCGGTTGCGGCACAATGGCGGCTTTCTTCCATCTGGCGCACGGAAATTTCTTCAAATCCGGCGCTTTTTCATTGCAAGGTACAGCTATGGCATCCATCAATAAAGTCATCATCGTCGGTAACCTGGGCCGCGACCCCGAAATGCGCACGTTTCCCAGCGGCGATCAAGTGGCCAACGTGACGATTGCCACCACCGACAAGTGGAAAGACAAGCAAACTGGCGAAATGCGCGAAGCCACCGAATGGCACCGCGTGGTCTTCAACGGCCGCCTCGCCGAAATCGTGGGCCAGTACCTGCGCAAGGGCTCGCAGGTGTACGTGGAAGGCAGCCTGCGCACCCGCAAGTGGACGGACCAGTCCGGCGTTGAAAAGTACAGCACCGAAATCCGCGCCGACCAGATGCAGATGCTCGGTGGCCGCCAAGGCATGGGCGGCCAAGGTGGCGGCCAGCAAGGTGGCTACGACGACGGCGGCTACGGCGACCAGGGCGGTGGCGGCTACGAGCAGCAGGCCCCCCGCCGCGCAGCCCCCCCACCACGCCCCATGGCCGCACCCGCACCCCGCCAAGCGCCAGCGCCCGTGGCACAGCCTCCGCGCGCCGCGTCGGGCTTTGACGACATGGACGACGACATTCCGTTCTGAGGCCATCCATCGCGGCACTTGTTGAGCACCGTGAACAAAAGCCCCGCAGCCATGGCGCTACGGGGCTTTTTTCTTGGGCGGCCGGGCTACACGCACGCCCCAAGGTAAACGCTCCAATTTTTGAAGAAAATGGCTTCCAGCGCTTGATGGGTAAGCGCTAGCAGCTATATTTTTGATAGTAAAAATTGAGTGGCATCACAAATGCCCCACCAGGCCTCAGGCGGTGGGCGTGCTGTCTACCGCCGCAATCACCCCGCCGCCCAGGCACACGTCCCCGTCATACAGCACCGCGCTTTGGCCGGGCGTTACGGCCCACTGCGCTTCGGAGAAGGTGAGGGCAAAGCCCTCGGGCGCAGCTTCCAGCGTGCAGGCGGCGTCCTGCTGGCGGTAGCGGGTCTTGGCGGCATAGCTGCCGGGCGTGGGCGCGTGGCCTGCGCACCAGCTCACGTCTTGTGCCACCAGGCGGTGCGACAGCAGCCAGGGGTGGTCATGCCCTTGCACCACACGCAGCGTGTTTTTCTCCAGATCTTTGCGGGCCACGTACCAGGGCTCATGGTCGCCGCCGCCGCGCACCGGCTGGCCAGACGGTGCTTTCGCCCCGGCGCCTTTTTCCTTCACGCCGCCGATGCCCAGGCCCTGGCGCTGGCCCAGGGTATAGAAGCTCAGGCCCACATGCTGGCCCAGCTTGCGCCCCCGGTCGTCCAGGATGGGGCCGGGCGCGTGGCTGATGTAGCGATTCAAAAATTCGCGGAAGGGCCGCTCGCCGATGAAGCAGATGCCGGTGGAGTCCTTCTTCTTGGCATTGGGCAGGCCAATTTCTTCGGCAATGCGGCGCACCTCGGTCTTGTGCAGCTCGCCCACGGGGAACATCGTCTTGGACAGCTGCGCCTGGTTCAGGCGGTGCAAAAAGTAGCTCTGGTCCTTGCTCGGGTCCAGGCCCTTGAGCAGTTCGTGCAGGCCGGTGGCCAGGTTGTGGCGCACGCGGGCGTAGTGGCCGGTGGCGATCTTCTCGGCCCCCAGGCGCATGGCGTGGTCCAGAAAGGCCTTGAACTTGATCTCGGCGTTGCACAGCACGTCGGGGTTGGGCGTGCGGCCGGCCTGGTATTCGCGCAGAAACTCGGCAAACACCCGGTCCTTGTAGTCGGCCGCGAAGTTGACGTGCTCAATCTCGATGCCAATCACATCGGCCACGGCGGCGGCGTCCACGAAGTCGATGTTGGACGAACAGTACTCGCTGTCGTCATCGTCTTCCCAGTTTTTCATGAAGATGCCGACCACCTCATGGCCCTGCTTTTTGAGCAGGTAGGCGGTCACGGCCGAGTCCACGCCGCCGGAGAGGCCGACGACAACGCGCTGTTTGGTAGGGGAAGTCATTGCCCCGATTGTATTTTTGATGGCGGCATCGCCGCTGCGTGGGGCTTCAGGCGGGCAGCGGGAGCGGGGCGAAGGCGCTCTCGACCCGGTCGCGGCCTGATGCCTTGCCCCGGTACAGCGCCGCGTCGGCCTGCTGCAGCACCGCATCCAGCGCCTGCGGGTGCGAGAAGCTTTCCGATACCCCGATGGTGACGGTGCACCGGATGGGACCTTGGGCAGAGATGCTGGGCACTTCGCTGTGGCTGATTGCCTCGCGCAAGCGTTCGGCCAGTTGGCATGCCCCGGCTGGTTCGATGTCCAGTGCCACGACGAGGAATTCCTCGCCCCCCAGGCGGCAGATGAGGTCGCCCTTGCGCGCGGTGGCCTGCAGCACCTGGGCCACGCGGCCCAGAACCAGGTCGCCCATCTGGTGGCCATGGGTGTCGTTGATGCGCTTGAAGTGGTCGATGTCCACGATCAGCAGGTGCGCACTGCCCGCCGTGCGCGAGCGGAAATGCATCTCCAGGCAGGCCATCAGCCCGCGCCGATTCAGCAGGCCGGTGAGGGGGTCCTGGGTGGCCATCACGCGCAGTTCATCGGTCAGGCGGCGCAGCACCAGCCACACCATGCAGGGCGGCAGCACCGTGCCCAGGAACGACATGTAGACGTAGAACACCGTCTGGAAGCCGCTGTTCATGTCCAGGGCGGGCAAGCCGGAGTGCAGGATCATCACCAGCTTGGCCGCGTTCAGCCCGCAGATACCGGCGATCAGCACGGCAAACACCGTCATCTCGGCCCGCATGTCTTTGGCGAACGAGCGCATGCCATAAAGCAGCGCCACCACCATCGCCAGAAAAAGCAGCGCGCAGGCGCCAGCCAGCATGGCATGGCGGGCCTGTGTGCCCAGGGTGAACTGCACCAGTAATTGCGCAGCGGTGTACAGCCCCGCCACCGCCAGCAGGGGGCGCAGCACGGGCTCGGGGCGGTTGAAGAAGCGGGCCGCGCCCAGCGCGTAGGCCACGGGGGCGCCCAGCGTCATGGTGTGGTTGATGAACCCGATAGCGCGGTGGTCGGCGACGCCGCCCACCAGCTGCAAGGCATACGCCACGCCCAGCAGCAGATTGCCCAGCGCAAACACCTCCATGCCCATGCGGTTGCCGTCCAGCCGTTTGCTGATCAGCAGGAACATGGTGCTAAAGCACAGCAGATGCACGCAAAGCATGCCGAGAATGACGGTGGCAACCATGGGCAGAGGGTGGGTGAATGCAGGACGCGCAGCGTTCCACCGCCCGAAAGCGATGGTGCCAATGCCGTGCATCCTAGTCCGCTGAATCCTTGAAATCGGCGGTGCGTGAGGGTTTGGCAAGGCCGCAATCTAGGCGCCGGGCGCAGCCGGGTTGGACACCCGGCGAGCACGGCAACGACGAGTGCGGCCTTGCCAGACCCTCACCCTGCGGGCCGGGGTTGCAGCGGGCGCCCGGCTGCGTTGCATGCTTTGCCAAGGCGGCCAGCCTTGGCTGCAGCATGCGCCTTGCCGTGCATCCCGCCGCAGCCCTGGCGCACCGCCGATTTCAAGGATTCAGTGGACTAGGCCCAAGCCGGGCGGCGTGGGGCAATGTCGCACTAGGCGGCAAGTCTATGGAATGCCCATGACAGAAGGGGCTGGGGTTTGCCGCACAGGTGACTTGCGGGCGACTTGCGGGTGACTTGCCCAGGCCGCCTGCCAGCGTGCGGTGGCAAGGCCCGCAACTGTGCGACCATCACGCCCCATGGAACTGCGCCAACTCCGCTACTTCGTCCGCATCGTCGAACTCGGCTCCATGGGCCGGGCGGCGGTGGATCTGGACATGGTGCAGTCGGCGCTGAGCCAGCAGATCAGCCGGCTGGAGAGCGAGCTGAGCACCCGGCTGCTGCAGCGCACGGCCAAGGGTGCGGTGCCGACCGAAGCGGGGCTCGCGTTCTTTCGCGAGGCCCAACTGGCCCTGCGCCATGCCGACCAGGCGGCGCGGGCGGCGGCGCAGGCACGGCTCACGGGTAGCGTGAGCGTGGGCCTGTCGCCCACCACGGCTTCGGTGCTGGGCGTGCCGCTGATGCGCGC